>NZ_JAUSYZ010000002.1 GCF_030817195.1 Arthrobacter globiformis
GGGTTCCCCGGCGAGCGATGAAAGTACCTGATGGGCGGGCCACCTTGGCAAGCATCGCGAGTTTCACGAATTCAGTGAGTTTGGCGGCGTTGGCCTGGAGCCGCCTCTGAAGGGACGGGCTCCCGGAGTTGCGCGAACGTAGAGTGATGGCCACTTCAGGCGCAGGGCCGGTACCTGTCCGTGGGCTGATGAGCCCAGAAGGGCGGACCTTGGGCTGGCCAAGATGCTTGATCTCCCCGGGTTCGTCGCTGGCGCTCTCCGGCGGCGAGGAGCGCGACGCTGCGGAAATTTGGATCACGATTGCGGCGCGGTGAAGAATTGGGTCGAGGATGGTGGTCTGCATCTGGTCATATCGCAGGACTGCAGCCTCGAGAACCGGTCCGTCGTGAGAGGCAAGCGACAGGTCAGCCGCAGTGTTCTGAGGGCGACAGTGGGGAGAACCATCGGCTGCACTGGCGAGGACCGGGGTCCCTGGTCGGCCGATTTCAGCTCGACGCCGCAGGCATCACTCGGCTGCGGCGCGGGAGCCGGGGTGGGGGAGTGCGGTTACCTCACCCCAGCGGATCGGGGCGCCGCAGGCGCTGCAGGCCAGTGTCGGGTGGAGGGCCTCTCCGCACGTGTGCTCAAAGGGCATGGGTGGCCCCTCGGGCCGCGCAAGGTTTCGGTCACCCCAGTCCCGCAAGACGGTGATGATCGGGAGGAGTGATTTGCCCCGATCGGTGAGGTGGTATTCGTAGCGCTCGGGACGGTCCTGGTATTTGTTGCGCTCGATAAACTCGGCTTCTTCAAGCTTCCGTAAGCGCGCGGTAAGCACATCTCGCGGGGCCCCCGTGAACCGGACGATTTGATCGAACCGGGTACTTCCCAGCATGAGCTCTCGGATCGCGAGCAGCGACCACTTCTCGCCGATCAGCTCGAGGGTCCGGGCGATCGAGCATTCCCGCGCATCTGGTGAGGCCATACCTCCATCATACGCTTGCGTTTGAAATTCCAACTCTGTACAGTTTGGAATCCAAACTAACCGGCTAAACGGACCGCGCTAAAGAAGCACGGGCCCAGACTGCCACTGAAAGGAACAGAACGTGGCCTCCTACACCACAACCGTGACCACAGTCGGAGAGGGCCGCCATGGCGGCCGCAGCACCTCCGAGGACGGCAACCTCGATGTTAAACATGCTTTCCCGGTTGAACTCGGCGGCTCCGGAGACGGCACTAATCCCGAGCAGCTGCTCGGCGCCGGGTGGTCCGCTTGCTTCCGCGGCGCACTCGATTCGGCCGCGAGTCAGCGCCAGATCAAGCTGGGCGACGTAGACGTTACTGCGGCTATCACGCTGCATGCTGAGAACAACGACTACTGGCTCAGCGCCGTTCTGGAGGCCAGTGCATCCGCGGTCCACCAGGCAACGCTGGTCGAACTGATGGAGGATGCCCACCAGCTGTGCCCGTACTCCAAGGCGACCCGCGGCAACATCGAAGTCGAGCTGGTCGCGAAGGCCGCCTGACACCCCCAACGCGGGCACCGGCCGACCTCGCCCGCGGGGCCTTGATGGGTCCCGCGGGCGCTCGTCCGATCTCGCCGGCTGAGTGCTTGGCGCTGGCTACGGATGAGGTCACTGACTCGGCGCCCTGACCCACCAGCAGCTCGCATCCCTTCGTTGCCTTCTTGGCCAGCTGGTGGTGTTTTAGTGAGGATTGTTTGGCGAGGCCGTTCAAGGGCTGCCGTTGGGCAGGTGGTCTTTACTGAAGGGAACAGGGTTCATCTCGAAGCCTGCTGCGTAAAGGAAGCCTGTGGCCAGGTGTCTATAAACTGCCGCACGGCTTCTGGAAGGATCACAAGGCCGGCCCTTCCCAAATCCAAATGCCATGTAATCGATGTTTGAAAGAACCGTCCCGCTGGCCGCCAAACATCTCCACCAGCCCTTGGTGCGGACGCATGCCTGCAGGGCGCCAAACACAAGCTGATAGCCCCGACATTCTCTGCAGCAGCAGGCGGCGCCCGGATTTTTCGCTTCCCCCGTGCCCATCCCCAAAGGGCTGCAATGCGATGACCATTTGGCGTCGCTGACCTGCGTCAACTTGCCAGAGCCGTATGCCGAACACATCGCCCCGTGTTCGCTGCCGAGGGGTAACTCGTCACCGCGACCCAGGCCTGACCTAACCATGGCGCCCATAAACCGAACAACCACCAGAAATTAGGAGCATCCCATGGCATTTCTTGACCGTCTCCTCGGCCGCGCGAGCGTGCGCGATCGCGAAACCCCAGCCCGCACGGAGGATGAAGTCGCCATCGAGCGATACCAGCAAGTGTTAAGTAATGCCCCGACCGAAAAAATCGAGCAGGTGCACGTTGAGGCGTTCAGCAAGCTCACACCGGCCCAGCTCGATGTCCTCTTCGAGCGCTTCACGCAGAACGCTCACACAACGGAGGATCGCCCAGCGAATGCCCAGCCCGCAACCCTGGCAAGGGCAGCGGCACGGTCTGAGCGACACCAGCCCGGTGCCCTCACCCGCACCTTGGGGGAGGGCGGGAGCGGGGCCGACTCCCGCTCGGTTCTCGGCAGTGTCGCCGGGTACGTCATAGTCTCTGAAATCGTCAGCGCCTATTTTTGGAGCGGTTTGTACGCTGAGGCTGCCGGTGACGGCTCGACCGAGGCCTTTGGAGGAACCTCGGCTGAGGAGACCACCAGGCACTACGACGGAGGCGACTATGGCTTCTAACATGCCAGGCCAGTATCCAGAGCAGGAGGAACGAGGGCCGGCGGGCACCAATGGCGGCGGAGATCATCGCTTTGAATCCGTGCCTGCGGCCGGTTTTGAAGCATTCCTGCTCCAAGGCACTGCATCCTGATGGAACCTTCCCTTGCCCTGGTGGGCATGCTCGGAGGACTTATCACAGGCATTTCCCCATGCATACTGCCGGTTCTCCCCGTGCTTTTCCTGTCCGGTGGCGCCCGCGGAGCTCGTCATACCCAAGAAGGAAACGAGCCGGCAAGTGGCGGCCGCCGACCATACCTCGTCGTCGCCGGCCTAGTGCTGAGTTTCAGTGTCTTCACCCTGGTGGGCACATTGGCATTGTCAGCGCTCCCCATCCCAGAAACGGTCATCCGCTGGGCAGGCATCATCGCATTGGCCCTGCTTGGAATCGGAATGATCTTTCCCAGATTCGGGACAATTCTGGAAAAGCCCTTTTCTCGGATCCCTCAACGTCAAGTTGGAACCGATCGAGGCGGGTTCGTGCTCGGACTCGTACTGGGTGCCGTATATGTGCCATGCGCGGGACCGGTGATCGCAACCATTACGATCGCCGGGGCAACCGGAAGCATTGGCTTCGATACCGTGGTCCTGACCACATCATTCGCCGTTGGAACCGCGATTCCCCTTCTGGGCTTCGCCTTAGCGGGCCGCGCCGTTGCCGAACGGACCGCCGCTTTCCGCCGCAAACGGCGAGCCTTGAACGTGGGGGCTGGCATTGCAGCCATCACGCTGGCCGTCGGTCTGACGTTCAATCTGACCGATGCACTTCAGCGAGCCATCCCCGACTACACCACAGCCATCAGTGAGAGCATCGAGAAAGTGATCCCCGCCCCTGTCAGCGTCCCGGGCGGCTCGGCAGTCAGTCAGCGCCTTACATCATGCGTAGAAGATGCCTGGACTGGGCAATCCGGCGAGCAGGACTGCGGGCCCGCGCCACAGCTTACGGGTATTCAGCAATGGCTCAACACGCCTGGTAACACCAGTCTTGACCTGCGGTCGCTGCGGGGAAAAGTGGTGCTCGTCGATTTCTGGGCCTTTTCCTGCATCAACTGCCAGCGGACCATCGAACACATCACTGCTTGGCACAGCACTTACCAGGCTCAGGGATTCGAAGTTATAGGAGTCCACACTCCTGAATACACGTTCGAACGCGATCCCGGAAATGTGATGGATGGAGCCGAACGGCTAAACATCGACTATCCCATAGCACTCGACAACAACTATTCAACCTGGACCGACTATGGCGTTTCAGCTTGGCCCACCAGCTTCCTGATTGACGCCAACGGCACAGTCCGCCAAGTCACCATTGGCGAAGGCGGCTACGAGGAGACCGAAGAGCTCATCCAGACCCTGCTCGACGAAGCCGCAAAGGATCCGGGGCGATAGTATTCTGTGAGCGTTGACGATCGGCTGTGCGCAGCCTATCCCAAACTTGGTAGCTCTATTTGCCCAAGCGGAAGAAGATGATTTAACCTCCTGCAAACGGGCGGTTCTGATTCATCGTGCGGGCAACGTATCAACAGTTCATGACAATGCTTGGTCGTTGCACAGTGTCGCATGATCCACCCGTCTCCACCGGCTTTGAGACGCCCCGCTTAGCTGCCGATAACTGACCTTCGACTGACTTGACCGATTGCTGAGCCCCTTCTGAGCGCCAGATTGACGCAATATCGGTTATCGGTCGAGGCAGTGCAGGTGTGCGAAGAGCCTAGCCGCAGACAGCGGTGTTGGTGGTGTCACTGGGCTACGTTCTCATCGGACGTTCCAGTCGGAAGACCGGCGTTGACCAGTGCGCTATCGCGGGACCAGGTGCTCGGAAATTAGTTCTGCGCTGCGCTCCAGGGAGACAGTGCCGGCAGCCACGCCTACAACCAGGTCGAAGGCTGGCGCGGGTAGTTGCTGCTAACGCGCGGTGAGCGCCGGTGGTCGGCTGTAACTGTGGTTTCGCCCAGGATGATGCTGTCAACTTCTGCCTTTTCGTGCTCCCGAAATTTGTCCAAGTGCTTTGGACAACAATTCGGTCGGAGGCACCCTCGCGGACACCCGACCAGCGCCGCGGCGGGCAAAGCGGGCGAGTTTCACCGCTTTCACCGTTCACGCACCTTCACCCTTAAGGCCCAGTGCAGAATCCCTCCGCGACTGGGAGCCGTCGCCCGGCCATCATCACGGCTGTGGCTGCACCGGCAGGCCGCCAATGCAAGCGGCCGCGCCGGGAGGACTGGCCCTGATTCCCTGAACGGCCCGGCTCGGGGTTCGTTTGCAGGATCGGGCGGGCGCGCACGGGGCGCCGGGCTGCCCCACGAAAAGGCCCTCCTTCACCCGCTACTTTTTACGCAGGGCCTGCCTGTTGTCGTGGGGGTCTTTAAACGGCCCGTCGCTGCTCTGATACCCGAAGCTTCGACTCACAGCATCGTAAAGTCGCTGACTGCGCTGTCGATCGCTTCGGCAGCAAAGACTCTGCGCATGACCAGAGTGGCAAGCCCCTGTAGGGAAGTTTGGTCCCCGCTGTCCCCGGCCTGCACCGTTAGGCCGTCGGCGATGCGTTCAACTACGTCGGCCATGACTCTTGCCCTAACTTGATCGACGAAGGCGGGGATGGAGCCAATTTTCCCTCCAAGAACGAGCCGGTCGGGGTTGAGGGTTGTTATGGTTGCGGCCAAGGCTCTCCCCAGGACAGCTGCGGCTGCTTCAAGAACCCGGGCAACGTCAGGGTTACCTTTCTTGGCAGCGGCGCTGACGGCATCGAGGTCTGTAATGCCTCCGGCGGCGAGCAGATCCGTGATGGCACGCCCTGAGCTGTAAGCGGCGAGGCAGCCGTGGCGCCCGCATCTGCAAAGGGGCCCGTTTTCGGCCATGCGGATGTGTCCGATGTCGCCGGCGGCTCCGTGGGCGCCCCGGAGGATTGATCCTTCTACCACAATGCCGCAGCCGATGCCGGTGGCCACTTTGACGTAGACGACAGTTTCAGCGTCGCTGGCCCGCTCCCCGAGGGCCGCGGCCCGTGCGTCGTTTTCGATAATGTGCGGTACCGGCCATGTGCTGGAGACTGCTTTGGCCACGGCATCCGGCGGCCAACCAGGGATGGTGGTGGTGTGGGAGACATGCCCGCTCTCCGCTTCGACCGGCGCCGGAAGGCTGACGCCCACTCCGATGAGAACTTCAGCGCTGCCTTGGGCGAGTAGGGATTTTCCGGTTTCGATCAGGGGGGAGAGTACGGCATCCGACGGTCCGCTGATGGTGTGCCGGGATGTAACCGAGCGCAGGGGAACGCCCCGCAGATCGGTTACGCTGACGGTGGCATGCGTTTGGCCGAGGGCGAAGGCCAGGACAACCCGGCCCCTGTCATCGAAACGGATCTTGCGGGAGCGGCGGCCCCCCGTAGCCTCCAGCGATTCGGCCTCATAGATGAATCCGCGTCGCAGCAGGGTTTCCAGACGTTCGTACAGCGTGGCCCGGGACATCCCGGTCGCCGCCAGGAGTTGTTGGCGGGACAGGCCGCCGGAGGACCTGATCAGTTCCAGAAGATGCCCGTGGGAGGTCGCTCCGCCCAGGCTCGCGGGTGTTCTTTCAACCGTCATAGGTCCTCCTCTCTTCCGGTCTACCAACATACTGCACGGCTCTGTCGCCCGGTTTCGTTCACGGCGCTGCGAGAACGGCTTCCTCCGCCAGGTGCATCACGCCGAAAACCGGCGCCGTGCCCAATACCTGCACGTCGGTGATTCCGTGGTTGGTCAGATAATTGGTAAAGCTTTCCTGAAGGGCGGGCTGGTTTAGCCCTAGTCCGCCGCCGAGGACTACCGGTCCCTGCATTCGTAGCCGGGCCGCAACCTGAAGGGCCTGCTCGGCCAGGCTTCGTCCGGCCTGGTCAACCAGTTTCCTGCTTGCGGGATTACCCCGGCGGGCACAGTCAAAAACGAGCCGCGATTTATCCGCCCAGTACGTTCTGTCCTTGTTGCCGTGGAAGAGACGTATCAGTTCCTCAGCAGAGCCCAGCCCGCAGCTGTCGAGCAAGCCGGCGGTAAGTTCATCGTCCGGCAGGCCAAGGTTGGTCCTGTGCAAGCTGTGCCGCACTGCTTCCCGTCCGAGCCAGTAGCCACTCCCTTCGTCGCCGAGGAGGTATCCCCAGCCTCCGGCCCGGGCCTCCCTGCCGTCTCCCGTGACACCCCAGGCGGCCGATCCGGTTCCGGCGATGACAGCGATACCCGTGTCGGCCCCTGCAGCGGCGAGAATCAGACGTGTGTCATGCACGATCGTGATGTTCGTGCCCGGGGCTTGGGGCGAGATCAGGCGCCGGAGTTCCGCCTTATCGTTATCGGTGTCCATCCCGCCTGCGCCCGCGTAGATGTGTGCCGCGTTGGCGGCGTCCAGGCCTCCCAGCAGAAGTGACAGGTTCAGGGCAGCGGTTGCAATGCTGACGTTCTGGGTGTTGGAGCTTCCGGCCAGCCGGTCTTCGACAACGGTACCGCCCACAATTTTGATGCCGTGGGTTTTGGTACCTCCGATGTCCAGGCCGATGATCGTCTCGCTGGTGGTATTGCCTCCGGGAAGGGTCGTCATTCCGCACCCTGGTCCGGCGCGCCCGGGGCGGTGGAGGAACCCAGCCATTCGAGGGCAGCAGCTGCCGTCCAGGCCTGCGCGAGGCTTCCGAGGGGTTCTCCGGTGAAGGGCTCGTAGTATTCGCCGAATTTCAGGTCCGAGAGCTGCCGCAGCGATTCTGAACGAAGAGTTTCGTGGAGACCGGCTTGGCCGTCGCGGGAGCATGCCCAGCCCAGCAGCAGATTCAGGAAGGGCCACACGGGGCCGCGCCAGTACGTGCGGGCCCGGAACGCCGGGCTGGACGGGGAGGTGGAGGGCGGAAGCGCGAACAGCAGTTGGGGGTAGCCCATCCAGTCCGGGCCCTGCAGAATGTCCCGTTGGCGGTCCAGGACCTCCGGCTGGCCGCCGGCGATCAGGGGTGCGAAGCCGGACACGGTGTCGGTGGAAATCCAGGTCTTGGCCAGCACATCGTAGTCGCGTGCCAGCCCTGTCTCCGGGTCTACCGTCGAGGCCACGCCGTCGCGGAAGCGTTGTGTCAATTGCCGGAGTTCGGCAGCTTCAGAGGATCGGCCGATCTCCTCGGCGAGGCCTGCCAAGACGTCACTGGATGCGGCCATGATGGCCGAGAAGAAAACGTCCCGGACGCGGAAATCGACGATCTCCTGGACGGCGGCGTCCTCGAACCGGACGGAGGCCATCTGTTGGACGAGCCAGAGGTATTTGGTGTATTCGGCGTCGTCGGGGCGTTCACTGACGTCGGCGACGTGGAGGATGTCGCGCCGTGTAAAGGGTTCCACGTCACCGGGCCGGATTGCGGTGTAGGGACCGTCCCAGCGCGGGGAGTTGTCGAAGCCGGATTCCCAGCCGTGGTGGATTTCGATGAGCCCGACTCCGCCGGGGTCGCGTACGGTGGCCAGCCAGCGGTGCCAGGCCAGCCAGCCGTCAAAGGAATCCCGCAGGAATTCTTCTGCGGCCGCTTGGTCGGCGCCGCCGTTTTCCCGGCCTCGGTCCACGATATGGCGCAGGGCAATGGCGTGGACCGGCGGCTGGCAGATCCCGCTGCTCTTGACTCCGGCGGGGCGCGCAGCGGCCAGAGCGGTTCCCCATCGGTCGTATCCGGGGAAATAGCCCTCGTCATTGTCGCTGAAAACGATGTGGGGGATCATGCCGGTGGACCACTGGGCGTTCAGCAGGGTGCGCAGTTCGGTGATGGCTCGGGGGACGTTCACCCGTGCCAGTCCGATCGCGACGAAAGCGGCGTCCCAGCTCCACATGTGCGGGTAGAGGTTCGGGCCCGCACTGGTCATGGTGCCCAGATCGTTCAGCTGGAGCACCTCGATGGCGGATCGGCGGAGCTGTTCGCTGCTGATGGTCAGGTCGCTGGTCATTTGGCCTCCAGTGCCATTGAGGTTTCTCGATCGTAAAAGCGCATGGTGTTGGGGGACAGACCGAGCCAAATCGTTTGGTGCGGTGCCGTTCTAAACGTTGGGGGTGCCTGGACTTTGACGGTCTGGCCCTCGACATCGACGGTGAGCAAGATGCTGGAGCCCATGGGCTCAACGACGAGCACGGTCGCTGCAATGTCACCGGAGGCACGTTCGGTCGCAACGGTGAAGTTTTCGGCACGGACGCCGAGTACGACGCCCGAGTCTTTGAAGGATCTCAGTAGCGAAGGTGCCATCATTTTCTGGTCTCCGACCACGATGGTGTCCCCGTTGGCGGTGACGGCCGCGTCGATGAAGTTCATCGGGGGCGAACCGATAAACCCGCCAACGAAGCGGTCGCTGGGAGCGTCGTAGACGTCGAGTGGATCACCGAGCTGTACGATGCGGCCCTTGCGCATGACGGCGACCTGGTCGCCCAGGGAGAGGGCCTCGCTCTGGTCGTGTGTGACGTACACGGTGGTGGTGCCCAGATCCTGCACGATTTTCTTGAGCTCCGAGCGGAAGTTGAGGCGCAGCAGTGCGTCCAGGTTGGACAGGGGTTCATCCATGAGCAGGACGTCCGCGTCCATCACAATGGCGCGGGCGACGGCGACGCGTTGGCGCTGGCCGCCGGACAGCTGTGCGGGCATCCGGTCAAGGTAGGGGCGAAGCTGCAGCAGGTCGGCTGCCCACAGCACTTTCTTTTCGATGGTGTCCCGGGCGACCTTGGCCATCTGCAGCCCAAAGCCGATGTTGTACCGCACGGAGCGGTGGGGGAAGACGGCGTAGGACTGGAACACCATGGAGATGTTTCGCTTGTTCGGCGGCAGGTAGGTGACGTCCCTGCCGCCGATGCTAATGGAGCCGGAGTCGGGCAGTTCGAGGCCTGCGAGCATGCGCAGCAGGGTGGTTTTGCCGCAACCCGAGGGGCCGAGCAGAACGGTGAATTCACCGTCGCGGATGTCGAGCGACACGTCATCGGTGGCCCGTTCGGTGCCGCCTGGATACGTCTTGACGAGGTGGGAAATCGAGATGTCAGCCATGGGGGTTGGCTCCTTGGAGAGTTCTGAAAGAGGAGAGGACGGTAGGTCAGCGGATCGTGGAGCCCCACATGTTGGTGAGGTATCTGCGCATCAGAGCGATGAAGATGATGGACGGAATCACCAGGGCAAATCCTCCGGCGAAGCGGTACGCCAGCGGCGAGTCGGCCAGTGACGTCAGCACCTGGGCCGGCAAAGTGCGGTGGTCCAGGGTCAGGATCGAGGCGCCGAGCACTTCGTTCCAGGACATGACGAACGTGAAGATGGAGGCGGCGGCGATGCCTGGCAGGGCCATGGGCATGACCACCTTCATGAACGCGCCGTAGGGTGAGCAGCCGAAGACGCGGGCTGCCTCTTCAACATCGATCGGAACACTCAGGAACACGCTGGCCGAGATGAGGATCGTGGTGGGTAGCGCCAGGGCCGTGTGCAGCAGAATGACGCCGTACGTGGTGTCGTAGATGTCCACCGTCAGGAACAGCCTGGCCAGGGGAACGGACAGGACAACGATGGGCAGTGCACGGGTGAACAGCAGGAACAGCTGGTAGGGCTCCTTGCCAGGGAAGGCAAAGCGTGCAAGTGCGTACCCGGCCGGGACGCCGATCAGGGCGGAGAGAAGCAGTGTTCCCAGGCCGACGATCAGCGAGTTGCCCAGCGCGCCGAAGATACCCGTGGACCCCAGGAAGCCGTTGAGGGTTTCGAACGAGACGTTGCTGGGCAGCAGGCTAAGAGGGAACTCGTTCAGCGATTCCCTCGTCGACAGTGCAGCCAGGGAAATCAGGTAGATCGGTATCAGCATGAACAGCGAGACGGCGATGCAGCTTGCCTGCAGCCAAACTCTGTTGCGCTTTTGCCGCCTCAGGGGGGCAGTGTCTACTGCTACGTCGTTCATCGTTTGCCTCCCTGGCTTTTGTCGCGGAGTGCCCGCAGGTAGAAGATCGAGGTCAGCATCGAAACGACGAGGATGACCAGGGCCAGTGCCGCCGCCACGTTCGGATTCTGGAGGCCTGTGTACCAGCGGTAGGTTTCGCCGACAACGAGGGGAAAGTTTTGTCCCGTGAGGGCCTGAGCGACGGCAAACGTCTGGAATGCCAGGATCGTGCGCAGGATTAGTGCCACCTGCAGGCTCGGTTTCAGCAGCGGCAGGGTGACGTGTCGAAGGCGCTGCCAAAACGTCGCTCCGAATACCTGCGCCGCTTCGTCGTAATCCTTGGGGATCCCTTGAAGGCCGGCGACGACGATGACGAGGACCAGTGAGGTGGCCCTCCAGAGCTCGGCGATGAGAACGCACATGAACATCGTGGTCTGGTTGTCATAGGCCAGCCAGGAATTTCCCTGCAGGCCCAGCCAGGCGAGTGCGGAGTTCAGGTAGCCGCGGTCATTGAAGATGGCCAGCCACACCAGGCCGGCCGCAAGATCGCTCAGCGCCAGAGGTATGGCCCAGACGAAGAAATGGGCTTTGTGCAGCCTCGGATTGGTGCGGAGCAGCAGTGCCATGCCGATCGCGAAGGCGAACTGCAGGGGAATCATGACGACGATTAGGAGCAGCGTGTTGCGCACGGCCGGCCAAAAATACGGGTCCTGGACCATGCGGACGACGAAGTCGAGCGTGAAGCCCTGATCGTTCTGGAACGCCTGAAGGATGCCCTCGACGACGGGCCAACCGAGCAGGAGGGTCATGAAGATCACGGAGGGACCGATCAGCCAGACTGCCGGTGGAACGCGGCGCTGGCGGGGCCGGACCGTCGTTCCGGTCGGGACTGCGGTGGTTTGTACGCTCACTTAGGCTACCTCGCACTTCGCGGAGATGGGGTCGGGTGCCCAGCACGGCACGTTAAGGGTTTTCAGGATGGTGTTGAGTTCCGTGGCCTGGCGGTCCAGGACCGGCTGAATGCCGGAGTTATTGAGGCAGATTTCCTGGAAGCAGTTCTTGAAGATCTGTGAGACTTCGCCTTCCTTGGGTCCGAGACCGACTGGAGGGAGGGCCAGCAGAGCGCCGGCGGACCGCTGTTGCCGGCGAACGGCGAGGGCTTCCAGGGCTATGGCTCCGGTCAGGTCGGTGGGCAGTTCTGTCTGCACGACTGGGAAGAACGCGTTCCGTCGCAGGGTTTCGATCTGTGTCAGAGGTTCGGACAGCCCGCGGATGACCTGTTCTGCCAGATCACGGTCCTTGCCGCCCTTCGGAAGTGCCAGCCCGGCGATGATGAGCATGTATCCGCGTCCTTTGGGGCCTCGCGGGGCGGGAACCATCAGCCAGTCATCGGGCTTGTTGGCCGGGGCGTCTACGAGCCGGGCCACGTGGTCCCAGGCGACCAGCACTTCGCCGCGGGCGAGCGGTTCCTGCATGGCATCGTAGTTCGTCGAGGCCGGCGCCATGTTGGCCCAAAGTTCCTGCATGTAGGTCCATGCAGCCACTGCATCGGGATTCCGGAACGTGGTGATCTGGCCTCCGGTAAAGCTGGGGAGCAGGAATCCCTGGTAGAAACGGTGGTGCAGCCCCTTGGGCCCGGCGGGCATTCCAAAGACCGGGCGGCCAGCACCCTGACGGGCGGCTTTTGCCCACGCGAGGAAGCCTTCGTAGGTAAGGTCATTGACATCAACGCCCGAGGGGAGCCATTCCAGGGCCTTTTTATTGACGGCGACGACGTACGTCGCCTGCATCCAGGGGACGTACTTGGCCGCCGAGCCCCCGGCCTTGGTCAAGTCAAGCATCTCCTGGGTGAACCCACGTCCGGACAGGTCCTGGAGAATCGCGTCGACGTCTTCCAGTGAGGAGGACAGTGGAGCGAGTTCGCCGTGAAGTCCGCCAAGGAGGGAAGTGCGCACGTTTTGTGCGCTGGCCTGCGACTTCACGGTGGATGCGAAAACACCCGGGTCCACAGCGTTGTAAGCGGTTGGCACTCTCAGGAATTTCTTCAGGACTGCTTCGTAGCGCTGTTTTTCCTCCACCGGCGTGAACTGCGTGGAGAGGAAACCCACTGTGCCTTGGCCAGCAGCCGCTCCGCTGGTGTCAAAGCCCGCGCAGGCCGCGAGGAACGGTGCCGACAGTGCGGTGCCCAGCCCAGCCAGCAGCAGGCTGCGCCGGGAAGGAAGCCGGGTGGGGGATGAGAATGCGTCGTTCATTGACTACTCCAATCGTGTGCGCCTCTGCACAACTTTCGTCTAAGACTCAGACAAAAGCTTGCACCTGTCAAGAGCGGTTGGCGGCAACCGCATGCCCTATGCAAAGGCAACGGCCAGGAGGGCTTGACGGAATATCACTTTCGTCTAATGCTTGAACGGAAGTTGCTGGCATTCCGGCGAGGGCCGTCAGCATTCACCGGGCGGAGCATCTTCACCGCCAAGCACGGCCGCCTGGTTCGACCGGATGTGCGGCGCGTCCGCACTTCCATCACATCTTGTTCGAGGGGCCTTCGCGAGCCCAGGAACAATGCGGATCGAGACCGCCAAGGACACGAGATAGGAGACAGGAATGATCGAGGCAAAGACTGATCAGACTCTAAAAGTGACGGTGGAAAGCAAGGCCGCCATGCAGAAGCAGCTCACGATTGCTGAAAGGATCCTACGGGCGAGAGCAGCCAGCGTACGGACGCAGGGGATCATGATCACCCGGCGCAGTCCGACGTTGTTCACAGTAGCGCTCAGTGAAGACGTTCCTTACGGACTGACGTGGGAATTCCGTGCCTACTAGTCTTTTCAGCATCGAAAGGCTCCACGACCTCGATGGAGGACGCCAGGAAGCGCAGCACGCGGCGGATCACTTACCGACAGGCTGGCGGCAGGTTCCGATCCGGGGTGCGATCAGCCGTTCGGCGCAGCCGAGTGCGAGGTGGTGAGCGCCGATAACGGTTCTCGCTCGGTAATGAGAGAGATTGACCGGTTCACGCAGTGTATCGAGGCGACACCTATGTCAGGGATCGGGCCTGTAACCGGAGCGGATGCTGCTCTCGTTTCGGTGTACCATCCACAGGCTGATCATCACGGATTTCCTTATCCGGCGGGCGTGGATGATTTCCTTCAAGCCGACTGCGCCCCATGTTCGGAGGGGCGGGGGATGGCGGTCGATGCGGCTTCACTGACGACTGCGGTCTCGTGGTGTGCATCCCTTGCCGCGCACTGCAACGCAGGCCTTGGGTTAAGCCCCGCCAGCCATCCTGATGAAGACTTCCATGCGGCGCTGCTTGCACTTGTCGTCGCAGTCCATGTGGGTCCTCGCCGCCCAATTGAAGGTCTTGACCTGTGCGAGACCAGCCTGGCTGGGCCCAAACTCGGACTGGGAAGTTCCGGGATGAAAAGGAGATTTCAGGGCGGAACGGCCAGGCATCGGTTCATGTTGCAGTTTTTGCATCGCACCATTGCATTGAATGCATTAGTCCTTGATAGTGATCGTGGATTGAGACGCGGACCACTTCCGCGTCACGGTCTCAGAGAGACTTTGAAGCAGGTCTGAGCGACGCCGGGACGAACCCGTACTTGATGGAGGAAACAGTGATCGAGAAGCCGACAACTTTTTTTAGTGAGGGCAGCCGTCTGCAGGCTACGCTTTACTACCCGGACGATGTTTCGGACGGCGCAGAACGGCCTGCCCTGATTGTCAATTCGGGCTACCAGGGTTTTAACGAGTTCTACCCGAAAATGTTCGCCCGGCTCATGACGAGGTTCGGCTACATCTGCCTGGGGTTTGACTACAGGGGTATGGCGGACAGCGAGGGCCCGAAGGGAACAGTCCTTATCGAGGAACAGGTTGAGGATATCCGCAACGCGGTCACGTTCCTCCAGGCCCAGGAGGACGTTGATGACCAGCGGATCGGACTTATCGGGTGGGGCATGGGTGCCGCCAATGTCATCCTGGCGGCCGAGAAGGGCCGCAATGTTGCAGCAGTCGCTTCACTGAACGGGTTCTACAAAGGTGAACGCTGGCTCAAGTCCATCCACTCGTACCATGAGTGGACGAAGATCCTTCAGGACGTTGAGGAAGACCGGACCCGGCGGGTTCTTGAGGGGGAGTCCCGGCTCGGGGACACGTTTGAGCACTATCCGCTGGATCCGGCGACGGATGACTACGTGCAGAAGGAACTGGCCCAGGTCTACGGCTTTGGCCACCCGACCCGGCTCCAGTTCACGGAATCGATTCTTGACTTGAACGTGGAAAAAGTCGTTGCTGACATTGCACCAACCCCCCTGTTCATCGGACACGGAACGCGTAACTCCCTGCATCCCTATGACGAGGCTCTGGCGCTGTTCGAGGCTGCGTCCTCGCCGAAGACTCTTTACAACGTGGAGGGCCGTCACAACGACTTCATGTACGTTGACCACCCGGAGTTCGTACTTCTGTGCGACCAGCTTGATGAGTTCTTTGAGCAGGCTTTCACCCGGAGCGCATCGCCGAGCCGAAGCGTCTCAGCCTAGCGGGAACCGATGCGTTGGATGCAACTTCTGTTGCAGAAATCACACTGGCTACCTAGGATCGGGGGAATGGAAATGGAGCAGAAGCAGAGTGGGGCTGCGAGAGTTATGGCTGTTCTCGACGTACTCAGTTCTGCCGATGCGGCTCAGTTTCCTGACGGGTTGACTGTTTCCGACGTTGCACGCATGTTGGGCCGGGAAAAGTCGGTCGTCTCGCGGCAGCTGAAGAGCCTGCTGGAGACGGGGCTGGTGGCGAGGGACCCTGACGGTCGTTATGAGCTGAGCTGGCGGCTGTTCGCGTTGGCTCAGCGGGCCGGCGACCAGAGGCTGACGAAGCTGGCCGGGCCCCTGATGTTCCGGCTGACTGAAACGGTTCGTGAACGAACGTATCTGACGGTGCTCAGTGACGGCCAAGTCCTGACGGTACATTCAGAAAGTTCACGCCGGTCCATCGAGGCAGCCGGGTGGGTGGGGCGCACCGTCCCTGTAAACCGAAGCTCCAGCGGGATGGCCCTGTTGCTGGACCACGAGGATGATCACATCCTCGAGATCGTCCGGACAGGTGAGGATGGCCTTGGGGCCCGGGAAGCCAGGGAGTTCCTGGCTCACATTCGGGAAGCCCGGACTAAGGGCTACACGGTGGCGGACCGGATTTTCGACCCTGAACTGATCGGCATTGGCGCGCCGGTGCGCGACTATGCCGGGAGGATCACAGCCGCAGTAAACCTTTCCGGACCTGCCCCCCGCATCGAACCACACATCAGGGTATTCTCGGGCCACCTGCTCTCAACGGTCCGCACCCTTCACAATGCCCTCGCCCCGGTTACTCACGTTCCCGCCTAGCAGCCGCCAGACTTCCCGTACTGGCCCGTCTCCGTAACCCTCCCCGACAAGAACGAGCAGGAGTTAACCATGCACTGTCTTGCCATGCCATTTTCCGGCGCCGATGCCCGAACGAGCGCCCGCCTTCACCGCCCTGATAAGAGTCGTTCTTCAACAAAGCCGTTGAGAGCACGTCCAGCGATAGACCAGAGGCCGCTGTGTTTCTGGAATATCTGAGCAACAACGCAGTTCGGCTGCTGTTTCTTGCTGAGCAGCACGCCGAACTGGTGCTGATCAGTGTGGTCATCTCGGCGGTGCTGGGCATCGGCCTGGCCCTCATCACCGAGTCCATGCCCCGGCTGCGGCGAACTTTGCTCTCCGTGACCGGAACGCTCCTGACGATCCCATCATTTGCCTTGTTTGCTCTGATGATTCCGTTGCTGGGTCTGGGCGTTGCGCCGACCGTGGCTGCCCTGGCCGTATACGGCATCTTCCCGATACTCCGCAACACCGTCACCGGCATCGAAAGCGTCGATGCGGCCGTGATTGATGCGGCAAGGGGGCTGGGTATGGGCCGGGGCCAGCGGCTGCGAACCGTCGTGCTGCCCTTGGCCTGGCCCGTGATCCTCAACGGCATCCGGACGGCAACGATCATGTTGGTGGCTACGGCGGCCATCGGCGCCGTTGTCCGCGGGCCCGGACTCGGGGAACTGATCTTCAGGGGTCTGGCCCGGATCGGCGGGGCCAACGCCCTTTACGAAGCGCTGGCCGGAGTCATCGGGATTGTGCTTGTCGCGCTGGTCCTAGACCTCTTATTCATCTGGATAGCAAAATTCACCACTGTGCGAGGGTTAAATGTCTGAGAAGCCAGGATGCAAGCCTGACACCATGATCTACCTGGAGAATGTCTCCAAGCGCTACCCCGATCAGGGCAAAGACGCCGTGGCCGGCCTGTCCATGGAAATTAAGCGCGGCGAATTCGTGGTCCTGGTCGGGCCTTCAGGATGTGGAAAAACCACCACGCTACGAATGATCAATCGGTTGGTTGAACCGACCGGTGGGCGCATCTGGATCGATGGCAAGGATGTCACCCACGTAGACGTCGATCAGTTGCGGCGCGGCATCGGTTACGTCATCCAGCAGATCGGCTTGCTGCCGCATCTGACCATCGCTGAGAATGTGGCGCTGGTTCCGAAACTTTTGGGTGACTCCAAGAGCAAGCGGCGTGCACGCGCCGAGGAACTCCTGGATCTCGTTGGATTGGAGCCGGCCACCTACGCGGACCGTTACCCCAAGCAGCTCTCCGGCGGCCAGCAGCAGCGTGTGGGAGTGGCCCGGGCACTCGCCGCGGACCCTCCCGTGATGCTCATGGACGAGCCCTTCGGCGCGGTGGATCCCATCGCCCGGGAAAAGCTGCAAATAGAGTTCCTTCGACTGCAGGAGCGCATCCGCAAGACCATTGTTCTGGTCACCCACGACATCGATGAGGCCCTGCGGCTCGGTGACAGGATCGCCATTTTTGGCCCCGGTTCAAGGCTGGCGCAGTTTGACACTCCGCTGCAGATTCTCAGCAACCCGGCTGATGATTTCGTTCGCGATTTCGTCGGGACGGGAGCTTCGGTGCGCCGCCTTACCCTGTTGACGGTCCGTGATGTGGTTGGCCCGTCCACCCCAGAGGCCGGCAGTGTGCTCGCCACGGTTGATGCTGACCCTGGCGAGAGCGTCCACCGCGCACTGGAACGGGTCCTGGCAGCCGGCGCCGAAGGCGTCACCGTGCAACTCGACGGCGGGACAACCCGGGTCATTGACATACAGGGGCTGCTCACCGCAGCGGCTCAGCGGACTCCGGTGCCGTCATGAGCTCGACAGTCATTGACCGGATCAACGTTCCAGGATCCAAGCGGGCCAGGGCGTGGGTTGTGCCGGCCATCGTGGTGGCACTCCTCGTAGGGGTCGCCGCTTACATTGGATCCACCCCCCTTGACTCAAGCGAAGCCCGCAGCCTGGCCCCGGATGTCATTTTCACCTCGCTGTGGCAACACGTCCAGCTGGTTGCTGTTTCGACGGTACTCACTATCGCCATCGGTGTTCCGCTGGGTGTCCTGCTCACCAGGGCGCGCACCGGGGGAGTGGGTGCCGTGGTGTTGGCGGCAGCCAACGCCGGGCAGGCCATCCCTTCCATCGGAGTCCTCGTTTTACTCGCAATGATGTTCGGCGTCGGATTCTGGATGGCAGTCATCGCACTGGTGGCCTATGCCCTGCTTCCGGTGCTGCGCAATACCATGGTGGGCATCCGCCAAGTGGACCGGGCGCTGCTGGATGCCGGCCGGGGCATGGGCATGAGCGCCCGTGAGGTCCTCCTCACCATCGAGCTTCCCCTCGCGGTTCCCGTCATGCTCGCCGGGATCAGGGTGGCACTCATTCTTAACGTGGGAGTAGCGACACTCGCAGCCTTCACCAACGCCGGGGGCCTGGGATCAATTATCTCCTCCGGCATCTCCCTAAACCGTATGCCTGTTCTCATTGTCGGCAGCGTGCTGACCATCTGCCTCGCCCTGACCGTGGACTGGTTGGCCGGCATTGCCGAGCGGCTCCTGCGTCCCAGGGGCATCTAATCTCCCACCACAAGTGAAAGTGATACAAATGCGTAAAAGTATGCTTGCCGCCGGTTTGCTCAGTGTTGTGCTCACCAGCGGCTGCGCGCTGGGCGGCAACGGTCCCGGCCAGGCCGCGGGCGGCGCGGCCAAGGACGGCCCCCTGAAAGATGCCGCCCTCAATGTCGCCTCGAAGAACTTCACCGAACAGCTCCTGTTGTGTGAAGTTGCCGCACAGCGCCTGGAATCACAGGGCGCGAGCGTTGAGCGGACCTGCGGGATGAGCGGCTCCAGCGCCGTCCGCGCAGCGTTGACCAGCGGCGCTGTGGACATGTACTGGGAATACACGGGCAGTGGCTGGCTCACCCACCTGCAGCAAAAAGAGACCATCACCGACCCCGAGGTGATGTATCAAAAGCTCAGCTCCTTAGACAAGGAAAAGAACGGCGTCATTTGGTTGCCGCCCGCTCCTGCCAACAACACCTACGGGGTAGCCGTCAAGACTGAAACCGCGAAAAAGCTGGGGGTCGCGACCCTCTCCGACTACGCCAAGCTAAGCAGATCCGATCCAGCCAGCGCCGCGTTCTGCGGGGCATCAGAGTTCTTCGGGCGCGATGACGGATGGTCTGGCCTGAAGAACATGTACGGCATCACCCTCCCCCAGAACAAGGTGGCCGAACTCGCCGAAGGGCCAATTTACAACGCCATCGGATCGGGTAACCCCTGTAACTTCGGTGAGGTGTTCGCCACCGACGGCCGCATCGCGTCCCTGGACCTGACGGTCCTCGAGGACGACAAGAAGTTCTTCCCGCCCTACAACCTCTCGCTGAACGTCACGCAGGCCGCCCTGGAAAAGTCCCCCGAGATCGCCGAAGTCATGGAACCGGTCAGCAAACTGCTCACCACCGCCGAACTGCAAAAGCTTAACGCTGAAATTGACGTTGACGGAAAGACACCCGAGGAGGTGGCCAGCGGATGGTTGACGTCCAACAACCTCAACTAATGTCGCAGCAGCGGGCGGACACGCTGCGCGTGGGGTTGTTGCAGACGGCCCCGGTGTTCGGAGAGGTGGAGGCGAACATCCGCCGGATTCTGGAAATGCGGGAGAACGTCGGCTACGTGGACCTGGCCCTCACGCCGGAACTGTCGGTCAACGGGTACGGCTTCGGAACCGGGGCAGATTACCGGCCGCTGCAGGCGAACGATCAACGCCTCAGGGCTTTCGCCAACCAGAGCGGCGCCATGGGCATAGGTTTCGCCGAGACCGTCGGCGACGGAAATCCACGCAACGCATACCTGATCACAGGGGCGGAAGAACGTCACCATCAGCAAAAGATCCACCCCGTCTCATACGCTCCCTGGAACGAACACTTGGGCTTTGACGCCGGAGACGCGGTGGACACCGCGGTCATCGGTGGTGCACGGTGTGCCACGGTCATCTGTAACGACATGTGGCACCCCGTCATCCCGTGGCTCGCAGCCCAGGCAGGAGCGGAAGTGCTGATCGTTCCTGTTGCCAGCATCGAGGGCGCCAACGCCGGGCAAGTGCAGCGCACCTGGCAGGTCATCCTCGAGCACGCAGCCCTGCTCCTGCAGTGCTACGTGGTGTTCATTAACCGCTGCGGGACCGACGGAGGGGCGAAATTCTGGGGGCAATCGCGCATCCTGGCCCCGGACGGATCCGTCGTGGCAGCGGCCGGGTCCACCGAGACCGCCTTGACGGCCAACCTCAACCTCGCGGCCCTGAGGTCCCTCCGGGCCCGCACACCGCTGCTGGCCGAAGCTCGGCACGACGTGGTGCTCAATACCCTGAGCCGGCGCACCCTGACGGAGGCCGCTTTGAAAGGACACGATCCACTTGTTTGATGTCCATGTCCATGCAGCGCCTGATGTGATCGGGCGTATCGGCCATGACGACGAGATCTGCGCTGAATACGCTGAAGCAGGCTTCACCGGCTTTGTCCTCAAGGCCCACCACGAGTCCACCGTTGGCCGGGCATCGGCGCTGACCCGCTCCTCAGGGCTGGATGTTGTGGGCGGCATCGCCCTGAACCGGCCGGCCGGGGGAATAAACCCTGACGCCGTCGTCTCTGCTCTGGGCAGCGGCGGCCGGGTGGTCTGGTTTCCCACCGCAGATGCTCATACCCAGGAAACCGCTTCCCTGCCCCGCCTCAGTGACCTTGAAACCCGGCTGGATCGGGCCGTCCTGGCGGTCCCCCCTGTACTCACACCCGGCGTTAGGCAATCAGCAGATATTTCCTTGGTCCTGGACCTCATTGCCGAACATGACGCGGTGCTCTGCACCGGGCACGTGAGCGCCGCCGAATGCTGGTGGCTCGTGGACGAGGCCCAGCGGCGCGGCATTACCCGGTTCCTGCTGACCCATCCTTCCTACACCGTGCCCGGTATGAGCGTGGCCGAGATCGCCGAGTTCGCCGCCCGGGGCGCGTTCATAGAAATCACCGCTTACCAGCTGTGGCATCAGCCAGGCATGAGCGCCGCCCGTCTGGCCCAGGTGGCGCTTGCTGCCGGGGACCGGCTCGTCCTTGCCTCGGACGCCGGACAACCGGACAGCCCGCAGCCGCCCGAAGCCCTGCGGCAGTTGGTCTCCGCCCTTCACGGCGAAGGCCTGGACAAAGGCTGGCTGGCCGACGCGGCTTCTGAGATTCCCAGAAAGCTGGTGCTCTCATGAACGCCGGGACCCTTCGGCCAGAGACAGTGCAAGGCGCCTAGAAGAGGCCGTGGTTCCCTGAACAGGGACGACAGCTCCAGATCAGCTCATGCAGCATAGCGTAAGACACTGCCTCCAGCGGACTGCTCCGGATCTGACATAACGGAAGCCGGCCCACAGAGACGGGGAGTTGCTGCTCCCACAGAGCTTCGTCGCGGCCGTTTTCTGCGGGCGGACCGGGATATGGCGGGGCGTTCCGCCCTGCTGGTCATTGAACGGTCAGCACCCTTGGTGTCGCTGCACTCGTAATGGTCGCGCCCATAATGCTCGGCTGCCCGAAATTCACGGATAGCCGGCCAATGTTTATCACCTGACAATCGGCACAGTAGGAGAAGAAATGACCCCGGTCGCCCTGCGAGAGGACCTGACCACCCGCGTTGCATACGTTTCGGACGCCTCTATATATCGGCGCGTACCCGCAGCTGTTGTTGAGCCCCGTACGGTAGAGGATATTCGAAACGCCTTGTCCGTCGCGAAGGAACGTGGTTGGTCCGTCGTGTGCCGAGGGGGAGGTACTTCTGTGGCCGGAAACGCGATCGGTGACGGACTCATCATCGATACCAGCCGCTACTTCAATCAGATTTTGGGCATCGACCCGGAGGCCCGTACGGCCCGGATCCGCCCGGGAGTGGTGTGCGACACGCTGCGCGACGCGGCGGAAGAGTTCGGGCTCACCTATGGGCCCGACCCGTCCACGCACTCGCGCTGCACCGTCGGTGGCATGTTCGCCAATAACGCCTGCGGCTCCCACTCCTTGGCCTGGGGCACTGCCGCCGACAATATCGTCTCCCTCAAGCTGATGCTGGCTGACGGGCGGGAAATTGAAATCAGCGACACCAACTGCAGCGATCCGGTTATACAGGACGAGCTCAGGCGGCTTCGCGACGAGCACCTGGGCATCCTGCGGACCGAGCTTGGGCAATTCGCCCGCCAGGTATCCGGATACGGGTTGCATCACCTTCTCCCCGAGAATGGCTTTAACGTTGCCCGGGCCATGGCGGGATCCGAAGGCACCTGCGGGATTATCACCGAACTGACAGTCAGGCTCGTCAAGCGTCCCCGGGCCACGGCGCTGGCCGTCCTGGGATTCTCCGACGTCTTCGAGGCTGCAGCCACTGCGCCCCGTCTGAGGCGGCCTGGGGTCTACACAGTGGAAGGGATGGGCGCTGACCTCCTGGCCGCACTGCGGACCCGGCCCGGGCAACACACCGCCGGCTCCGAACTCCCCGACGGGGGAGGTTGGCTGTACGTGGAAGTCGGCGGAGAAACGCCCAGCGGGGCCGGCGACGCCGCCCGCGCGCTGGTTGAAGAGCTGGTCCGGGAGCGCCGCATCGTGGACTCAGTCGTGGTGACGGAGACCAAGCAGGCGCGCGCCCTATGGCGCATCAGGGAAGCAGGTGCCGGCATCGTCACCCGACTGCCCGACGGCGGCGAGGCCTGGCCCGGCTGGGAGGACTCTGCCGTGCCCCCGGAGCACCTGGCGGACTACCTACGCGACCTCTATAAGATCCTGGACTCGCATGGGCTGCGCGGCATACCGTTCGGCCACTTCGGCGAAGGCTGCGTGCACATTCGGATCGATTTCAGCCTTGGGGCAGAAGAAGGAGTTCTCGGGTACCGGGCGTTCATCGAGGAGGCGGCCGCCATGGTGGCCCGTTATGGCGGATCCTTGTCGGGAGAACACGGTGATGGGCGGGCACGGTCGGCGCTGCTGCCCTTGATCTACTCCGCGGAAGCACTGACGGCCTTCGCACAATTCAAAAACATCTTTGATAAGGAGAACTTCTTTAACCCGGGCGTTCTCGTTGATCCGGAGCCGATCGACCAAGGCATCCGTCCCGGTCCCGGAAACCGTACCTTCGAGCTGACCCCGGTTCACGCTTTCAGTCATGACGGCGGGTCATTCTCAGGCGCCACGAACCGCTGCGTTGGCGTCGGGCTCTGCCGCTCCGATGCGGGTTCCATGTGCCCCTCCTACCAAGTGACCCGGGACGAGGTCCATTCCACCCGCGGGCGGGCGCGTGCGCTGGGGGAGATGTTGCGCGGGGAGTCAGTGACCGATGGTTGGCGATCCAAGGAAACGCTGGAGGCGCTGGACCTGTGCTTGTCATGCAAGGCCTGCTCCAGTGAGTGCCCGGTCAACGTCGATATGTCCACGTACAAGGCCGAGTTCCTCCATCATCACTACAAGGGCCGCATCCGTCCCATGGCCCACTACGCAATGGGATGGCTGCCGCTGACATCCCGCCTGCTGGAGGCTGTCCCGGGCGCCGCACGATTAGCCAATTGGACACTTGGGTTCCGCCCGGTCGAAGAGCTGGTCAAACGCCTGGCCGGCATAGAACCCAAGCGCCGCATGATCCACTTCGCACCCCAAACCCTGCGGCAGTGGTTTGCAACCCGTACCCGGGCACAGGAAACAAGTTCGGGTGCGCCGACCACACCCGGTCCGGAACGACCCACCGTGATGCTGTGGCCGGACACGTTCAACAACTTCAATTCCCCCGAGGTTGGTCAGGCCTCGGTCGAAGTCCTTGAGGCGATGGGGTATCGCGTGATCCTCCCTGATGGCCAGGTTTGTTGCGGGCTGACATGGCACTCCACCGGACAGCTGGACATGGCCAAGCGGATTATTTCGCAGACTCTGGACTCATTGGGTCCGGCACTGGACGGAAAGACGCCCATCATTGGACTGGAGCCGTCCTGCACCGTCATGCTCACGGAGGAGATCACCGAACTGTTGCCCGATGACCCCCGGGCCGCCAAGCTCGCACGCCAAGTCGTGACTCTGGCAGACATCGTGGCGGCCCACCGAGGACCCTGGCCGTTCGGCGAAATCAACATCAAAGCCATCTCCCAAGTGCACTGCCATCAGGAAGCGAAGGGATCCTATGCCCCGGACAAAGCCGTGCTGCAGAAGCTAGGAGTGGACACCGACATCATTGCCTCCGGCTGTTGTGGACTCGCCGGCAACTTTGGTTTCGAGCCTGGGCACTGGGACGTCTCACAGGCTCTGGGGGAACGTGAACTGTTTCCCACGGTGAGAACGAAAGACGAAGCCACGCTCGTCCTCGCAGACGGTTTCTCATGCCGTACGCAGGTAATGCAAGGCACCGGAGTCAGCGCCCGCCACTTGGCCGAAGTACTGAGACTGGCACTTGACCAGAGGACACCACAACGGGCCGCGCAGCATCCGACCGACGCGTCGAAGACGAAGTGATTCCCGGCCAAGTTAGAGCCGGCCTTTGCCTGGACTCCGAGGTGACGAGAGCTCCGTATCTTAGGTGGCGCACCTCCTGGCAACGGCACGGCAGCACATTTATCCCCCCGGGGTCCCTGTGACCCGCAAACCGTGCCAGGGCACTCAGAACTTAGTTTGGCTCTCCGGGGGAGTGATGTACTTGCGATGGCGTGCCGGAGCGGTCGTAGAGGAGAACGCAATAGCAGCGATGGCAAGGGTCTCTGAGCTGAGCCTCGGAGGTGCTTATCCCTTGCTCGTCGACGTTTGGGGAATCCAAAAGGTGGACTACCGCGCTCGAAGAGCGTTTGCGGCCGGGCCGTGGCGTGTGACCCGCGTGGCATTAGTCGCGTTCTCGGCAGTGGATCGGGTCGCGGTGCATTTCTATCTGAGCAGGCATCCCCCGGCTTGCCCCGCAAGACTGTTCGAGTCTGCACACGAGGCACTGATCTGGCTCCGAGGCGCTCTTTAGCCCTGAGGAAGCCCTGCGTCAGCTTCACGGAGAATCCGAATGGACAGCCTGATACCAGGATCCGGACGCACAATCTTCAGTCCGCAAGATCCCCAACCGTGCCGTGTGGCGATATTCCCAGAAGGAGGTGCACGGTCGTCCTCGATGATCTCGTCCAGCTCCATGGCCAGTCTGGCGTCGCGGCGGAACGCGGCCAGCACCTCGAGCGGGCAAGCCTGCAGACTGGAGCGGGCATACACCGCGCGGAAGAATCCAATCCGCCCAAATTCTGCCTTCCGAAGTAGCTGTGGCCACTTGTTCAAGACTCACCCGTCAGCCTGCTGCCGCGAATGCCCGTGCGGCAGCCAGGACCGCCTGCGCCCCATCCTCGACGTGGCCTTCCCGAAGCAGCCGCGCCGGCGGCACGTCGTCGAGCTGGGGACCAGTGAACGCAGGTCATCCAGATTGGTGCAAGCCGATCCGTGATGTGCACCACCACGGTGTCCCCGTTACGGGCAAACCGCAGCATCTTGACCTGCTTTTATAAAGGCCATAGAACTCAATCTGACAGGTTGAGAGTTTTGTAGGCACTCAGTCAGCTCCGGTCTGGACGTGTCCCTGCCTGGGGCTTTGTCCGTGAAGACCCGATCCAGAACCTGATGCTTCGATCGTTTGATGTCAGGTTGGGGTGTACTTCAACGTGACCAGGGGAGCGACCGAGTCGACCTCCTGCCGTCCAGGGAGTCGTGATTAAACGAAGTGCTGCCTCGTAAGCCGCGGGCTGCTGGGCGCCCTGTAGGCCGTGGTCCACCCGGCCAGCCCTCGAAGTTTGTCTCCCACGCAGTTTGTTCGCTCTGGTCGGGGCCACGACGCCGTGGTTGTCGAAGGTGCCTTACGCCGAGCGCTGACAGGGATAGACAGCGGCACCGAGGCGGCGTCGCCGCGCAGTCAAAGAACTCTGCCTACGGTTGCTGACCAGCAGGCAGGGGGAGTGGAGCGAGCGTTAAGCCTGGCGACCGCAAGGAGCCCTTCTTGGGCGTCACTCTCATGCGGCCACAAGAGAGCAACCATCGCCGCCAGCAGTCATCCCAAAGTCCTTCCTTTAGGGTGAAATGCTCCAGAACCACCTGGCACGAGTCAGGTCATGACCAGCAGCTCACTAGAGCTTGGCGCTGTTGCTGGAAAGTGGCCGTGGCAGAGCACAGGGGCTCGTTCACCGGAGGAAGTTAACTGGTCCGGCATGCCACGATTTTCAGCCGATGTTTTCCAGCACCAGGTCAGTGACTGCGCACTGCAGTGCATTCAGGTCGATCCCGGCGAAGGGAAGAATTTCATAGATGAAGGCATCGAAGTCAAAAGGGTGACAGTCTCCGCCATGGTTCCAATACAGGATCCATAGGTCGATCAGGGCCAGTTCCTCCTGTTGCAGGAGGTTCCTGGCGGTGAACCTCAGCTCTTCCATGACCAATCCTTGCTTCTGCTACCTACACCCCACAAGACCGGCAAGCGCCAGGAAGACAAGATTTTGGAACTGCCCCTTCTTGGTCTCGCGCGGAGAAGAAGTGTGGCTTGGCGTGCTGGGTCGAGCTGGAACAACGCCCGCAGCAGAAGCCGCCCGGTTCCGCGACAGGTCAACCCCTGACCGCCCCGGTGATGGCCGAAGGTCAGGGGTTGGCTTGGTGCGGCAGCTGGTTGGTGATTGTCAGCGGCGGGTTTCGATGTTCCGGGAGAGCAGTATCGCCAGGGCGATCATGGCGAGGCCGAGGATGAAGTGCAGCCAGTTGTCGGCGTTGTTGACAGGGACGAAGTTCGCGGGGTGTCCTGGCCGACGAGCAGTTCGTAGAGCCAGAGCACCAGGTAGATGACGCCGCCGTAGAGAAGGAAGTTCCTTGCCTGGCTGCGGGTGAGGGCCTTGAGGATGCCTGCGGCCCCGAAGATCAGGTGCAAGGCCCTCTGCCGTTCCGCAAATGATGGACAGGGTCCAGGGGCCGGTTCACAATGAGGGGTGTGATGGCTCGGCCCCTGATGTTCCGATGCACCGCGGTCCGGGGCGCCGATCGGTCATGGAGGAGGACTAATGCGGATGGCATTGATGAGGGCCGCTGTTTTCGCTGCCCTCATTGGAAGTATGTTTTGGATTCCCCCCGCGGCCGGTACCTCCGGCGGACTCGGAGCCGCGACCAATCAGATTTTGGTCGCCTCGCCGGGGGTTTCCCGAGGACAGCAGCCTTCTCCTACTGACGCTCCGACGGGGCCCACTCCAGCGCCGACAGGAACAGCAACTCCGGCTGAATCTTCACCGCCTTCCCCCGCAGGTCCCAGCAACACCGGGACGGCCCAGAGCAGTGACGGCACCGCCCTCGTGATAGGGGCCGCGATCATCTTGATCGTTTTGCTCGTGGTGTTTTATCTCTGGAGACGGCGGGGGTCGGTGAGGGACCTTTAAGGGCAGGAATAGCGGCAGAGCAGGGTGGGCAGCGGGCACCGTGGGGGCACTGGCACCCTTGCCTGACGGGACAAAAGTACCTGCTTGTGCTCGCTCCAGATGACTGGCCGGGCCACTTTTCGTAGTGGATTCATGGACGGGAGACGTGCTCAGGGATCACCTTTTTCGCCGTAGTATCACGGAAAGGTCACCAACCAGGGCGTGGAGTTCGTGCAGGATTCGGAGACCCGCATCCGTGCTGGCGTTGCGGGTTGCTGCAGCCCGGGTGTGCTCCGAGATTAGAGCCGAGATTTCGGCGCTTTCCGGAGGGTACCGGAAACTTCGATTGCCGTTCACGTCGGCCCAGGAAGGTGCCCTCACCGAGGGCCTTGGGATGAGAGGCTCTCCTAAGCGGGTCTCGCTTCAACGATGAGCCGCAGTGTTCGGGCGGCAGCAGCCCACGGAACGTTCCCCTACCGCTGGCATATCCTAGGCTGACATAAACGACACAAAGCTGTGGCCTAAGTCAGGGAAGGACTCCGCTGTAATGACTGTCAAGGATCAGTGGGACCGGCTCGATCCGGGCACAAAGAAGTGGCTCCTGGATAATCCGGGATGCCTGATCCTGCCGCATTCCATAACAGCAGTCATCCGTGAAAAGTCCGGCCATGACATCAAGTGCGATCAGCACGGGCAGATGATGTTGTCCCCGCAGGACCGGGACTTCATCCGTTCAAAGGCCAGCGGCGCAGCGACCACAGCCCCCGGCCACCTCCCCGGCGTTCTTCAAACGCCGACAACCGGCCTTTCGTCAACCTGAAGGGGCACGGGGCACAAACCAGGTTGAGGCGGAGTATGGGGCGTGGGTGTTGCAGGCTCCCTAGATCAGGTCGGGCGCACTTGAAAGAATGTAATCCGCGGCAGCCGGCCCAGTCATTGAGAGGGTGTTCTGTCTAGGGACGATGCCTCTGGCGCCCAGCCCCGCCCACAGGGCATCGGCCGACTCAGGAGGACACCCATTGAGCGCGCACCAGCTGGTGTAGAGGCCGAACAGCTGTTCTTCCCCCAAGCCCTTCTCGCTACCAGGGTCAGCCGTCGTTGCTTCCCGCAGGAAGTCATCAAAATGGGTTGTACTCACGCCAAAGCTTTCCCTAATCATGTTCGTTACCTGGGGTCCAGGGTTCCCGATAGCAGTACCTGAAACTGCTGACCCGAAGCTATCTGCACAGCGTTCTTCCTGTCCAGTGACTCGCATCCGATGAAAGCCAAGCAAAGGCCGAATCGCCGATTATCGACGGCACAGTGAGCCCGTCCATTGGCCACCAGATGCGGGAATCTCTCACACAGTGGGAGTCAAAATCGAACGCCGATAATCCACGTTATGTAAAGTAAGTAGGCTGATAGTTTCCAACGCCATCTTATTCAGCTTAATCCACCCCGCCATCAGTAAGCCATGACCGCTGCCGCTGCATTCACCGGACAACGCCTCGCCCCTTGGCTTCGGATAATCCCGCCCCAGTCAAGGAGAGAACCGCGTATCTGCGCGGCTGGCCCGCGTCTACACGCTGATTCCCACCGACTTACCGATATGGTCGAATCATGATTGAGCCTGATAGCTCCCCGCCTGTACCGGGCAGTATTGGTATTGGTGTTGTAGACGGTGGCTACAACGACGAGTCCCAGACTGAAGGCATCCGCCAGGAAGTGCAGGACTGGCTCCGCCGCGCGGGGCTCAGGGCAAGTCCTGTTGACATACCGGGCACGGGAAGCGCAGTCGGCCCGTTTATGGAGAGCGTGGTTCAGAATGTATGGGCCTCACTCCTTATCCTTGCTGCATCCAAGGCTATCGTCGCGACGAAGAACATGCGGGACAGGAAACACCGCCGGAAGCTCCGCGGGGCGCAGCGGCCTTGTCTTATACAAATCTGGGACAATCGAGGGGCTGAGCGTGATGCCGTAGAGCTCCTACGCCTTCTGCCTGACATCCACATGCAACTTGAACAGGCCTTCCCTAACAGGATGTATTCCTTTTTTATGATGTCGGCCCTAGATAAGCCAGACATCCAGAGGCTGCACATAAAGCTGGAAGACTACGATGACCTCCGCCTCACCACGTGGCAGGCCAGCAAGATGCTGTATCGAATGTCGAACACACCTTTTGCCTTCATGTACTTGGAAGCCGGCCCGTACGGCTCGAGGCGAATCAGCCTCAACGCCATTTAGCCCCTGAGGAACGAAACGGCCAAGAAATTGCTGGGGCTGCTCCCGCCCCCCACCACGGGTGCTCCTGAAGAAACGATAATCTCCGGCGTCCGACCCGCATTTGGATGCAGCCGTGAGGTCTCACACTCCAGAATTGGATGAGATCCGGTTGTGGCCGCCACCGTCACCCTTATTCGAGTTATGAGTAGTCCAGAGCCAGAGCGACTGCGGTCCCCTGTACGGCGGACCGATTATGCTTCCTAGAACTGGATCAATAGAAAGCTCTTGCTTAGTCTGATGAACATTAACCTCGCAGCCTTCCTTATGAGTCTCCTCGCAGGATTGGCAATTCACTTATTTTTCAAGGTCATGAGGCGCCACGGACCAGCAGGACAGGGTGGAGCGGGCCAACGTCAGGCTCAGACGGCATATCTGTCCGTTTCCGATTATGTGGCCAACACACCCAGGCGCAGGCTGTACTACGTGGCTTTCAGGCATCTACCTCCTCTTATAGTGACGATGCTCCTGTGCGGCCTACTGAATAAGCTCTTTCCGGAACTCTGGACATTGCCTTATCTCCTTGCCGCGACATTTTCTTCGGTGTTGTTCGGGAGCTTTCGTGAGTCCTTACGACGAGATATTTACGTGTCCGAGCGCCTTGTACACATCTACAATGTAGTGGTTGTCAACTTGATGGCCGTGCTGACAGAGCCCTTCAGTCACTCACTCTGGTTAGCTGCAGTAACACCATCTCTTGAGGGGATTGTCGATAACATTTGGTCCTCCCTATTCGTCAGTCTCATAGTTATCGCCTTCTTAGAGTTCTCATCTCAGAAGCACTCTGCAAGCAGGGGAGAAGAACGTAGGGACACCACCGAACGTTTTGTGGCGGCTTCGCTAAGCAGCATTGAAGCAAAATTCGGCTCCCACGTTGATGCCTTGTGCGGGGATGATCTACTCCTCAGGCGGCTGATGAGGGCAATCCTGGTCTTCGAAGATATGAACCGACCGGCCTGGATACGGCTTATCGAACGCCTTCTTGTCAGGCTGCCTGGCATATCGATGACTGTCGGTGTAGCTCAGGTCAGCTCCGATCGCCCGCTCTCCGACTTCGACTCTATAACCCTTGCCCACAAGCTTTTGGTCGAAAGAAGCCAGCCTGGCTGCAGTTCGGCAAAACATGCAGACGAGGAAGAGAGGCTGAATCACCTGATCGGAACGTACAACCCGAACGTGAAGTACCTTCAGGATGTCATGTCTGTCTACAGGCTGGTTCCAGTCGGCTGAATGCAGAGCACAACGGATGGTGCTGCCGACCCACATCATTATCAAGATCGCCTGGCACCGCCATGAGCATGGTCAGCTCGACTTCCTGACCAAACGAATAATCGAAGCCTCGCACTAAACCCCGTCCCTAGGGCACTCCCCAGACTTGGTGGATGAGTTCCTGAAACTGTTCGAGAACCCGCGCATATATGTCATGGCTTATGGAAGCAAAATAAAGGTGAATGAGAGCACGATCAAGAAGTTTAGTTCCAGCGTTGCTCGCATGGAGGTCGTCTCGCTAAACAACCAGTTTCGGCAGATTAGCAGCGCAGAGTCGCAGGCTAAGCTCGGAATTTCGTGGATCAAGATCGTCTAAAAAGTTCCACTGTGGAAGAGTGTCGTATCTGGTATACCTCTTTGGGCTCGGAGTGAATTTAGCCGACGGTGACGACCTCTGCAAGGGGCAGGAATTGGACCTTCGAGGCCGCAGGCCGAGGGGCAGCTGTTGAAGACAGTCGCCTTAGCCCTCGCACTCGACGCAGTGGGAATGGCGGTTGCTCTCGCGCGCCAGTTGGGAACCGGGGGCGGACCAAGAAACAGGAATAACAGGTGAGCTCGCCCTTGCCCTGCGGGATGACTTGAACGATCAACTCCTCGGAGACAATTTCTCCCCCGGGAGTCAGCCCCTCATCGAGAGCGTCCGCTTCATCGAGCTCTGTCACGACGCTGCGGGTCATCAGTGGCATTTGCAGACTGCCATGTCCAGAGAACAGTTCTGGGATTCCTTGACGTCGGAACGGACTCCGTCGTAGTCGGCTATATAAACTATCGAAATGCCAGCTCCCTCGGGTTTGAGTCCACTACGTACAGCCGCGCGCAGAGACTTGCAGTTCCTGATTCTGGGGCGTGTTGCTACTCCGGGTAAGCGGGCCGGGTCCCGGCTGTACAAGGACACTCGCTCCGCCCCAAATCTCAACCAATATGTAACGGCATTACTGAGGACCAAAATGCCGGATATTGAGCCGGACGATCGCTTCACCTGGCTGGTAATCACGCATGTGCTCCTGAGCGCCAGTGACGCGTCGTGGCCTGAAAACCGTGACCTCATCGCTGCGAAGCACCTGCTGGCCCTTGGTAACCGCGGGGAGTATCACGACGACCTGCCTGTTCCAGGACACGTCGACACGTTGGAAAGCGTTCGCCGTTCCCTGAAGCGTCCAGGGACCGCCAGGGACTTCGCGGAAAACATGACATTACGGAAAGCCTTCGTTGCACGGATTTTTGGCTTTTCGGACCCAGGAGTGCTCAAACCAGGCAGCCCGTCCAGCGATCAGATCACAGGTGGCGTATTTAACGCAGTTGAGCGGTTCATCGAAAGTACCGGCACCGAGGAACTCACTGAGCTATTCGGCAGCCTGCAGCAAATCACTGATGAACCGCAAAGCGATGCACATGATTCCGAGGCAGTGTCTGCTGTCTCCATTCAGGACCCTGCCATTCCCCTAAACGTGAACCGGGTCCTCGCATTGGGCTACCGTCTTGAACAGGCCCTGGGGGCCTTCACCCAGGTACAGAGAGATGACGCGAACCGAGCGGTTGACTACGTCCGTCGTAATGTGGAGGACGGTATCTTGCAAAGGATGTCCGCACCCGTCGTCCGATCCAACATTCAAGTGGTAATTGGGGAAGCGGGCAACGGAAAGTCCACGCTGCTGTGGGGTCTTGCCCGTAGGGTTCGGAGCTTGGGAAGGCTGAAGCCCATCCTCGTTTCGGCTGCATGGCTGAGGGGTAACGAGCAAGACGGCCCCCTGCTTGAGCCGGAGGACCTTGTTGCTGCTGCAAGGAGTATTGACAACCTTGTGGTCCTCATCGACACCGCGGATTTACTTTTGCACGACGAGCGGGCACGCTTCCTGCTACTTCATGTCATAGAGCAATTGAGCTCAAAAGGTGCCCGGGTACTACTTACAACGCGGCCTGCCGAGGCGATACACCTACCGGAAGATTTTGGCACCAGGGTCTCTTTGGGCCTTTATGATCCGGACATGGAATTGCCCACGGCAGTTCGCTCATTGTCGTCAAGGTTTTGCCCTGACAGTGATGCGGAAATGATTCGCGGTTCCATCAGCTCTGCGGTTACAAGAGGATTGCCGGTCAGCTCCGTTTGCCGATCGCCCCTCATGCTGAGGATGCTTTTTGAAGTATCCGGTGACTCCGGGCCCCTCATGGACCTTGATGTGACGGCGTTGTATGAACTCTATTGGAAACAGCGTGTCCAGCAAGACTTGGGTCCAGGCCGAGACGGTGCCGCTTCCCACCATGACCTGAGCCGAACGGCTGGCCAGGTTGCCCTGCAGATGTTGGAACTCGGATCGCCCGAGGTTCAAGAAACAGAGATGGACTCCGTGTCGGAGGAAGGTGGGCGCTCCTCACTGCTGCTGCTGGAACGACGGAACATCCTCACCCGCACAGGCCCTCTCCTGTCCTTCTTTCATCAGACCATGTTCGAGTTTGCGGCGGCGAAAACCATTTTGCACCGCGACCCTGCCCTGGGCTTGCAAATTCTTCTCACCCGAGTCTTGGAGAGACCATCTGATTTATTCGTAGGGGCGGTGCTGGAGCAAGCGCTGATTCTGTTCGGCAAGCACAGGCGCCTTAGGCCAGATCTCTCGAAAGTCTTATCCATTCTGTGCAGCTCTGAGTTTGACAGTCTGCAGGGAATCGGCCTGATCGGTGTCGCACATAACTCTTGGGTCCATGCCACTGATGACGACCAAGTGCCTGGGTCGCACACCATTATCGAAGCACTTGAACGCCTCCCTGGGCCTTTGGTCCGTCAGTTCCTGCGGGCTATTCCTCGCATCGAACGCCTCGACATCGAACTCACGCTGCATCAGCTGTCAGCTGTTTGGGGTAGAAAGGAAGCAAGTCTTTGTCTCGAGGTACTTGAAACCGCAAATAAACTTAGACACCGCTATCCGACACAAGTAGCTACCTGGTTCAGGTTGGTGGATTGTTGCTCTTACTTCATCGACTGCCATCCCAAGGGCTTGGACGCTCCCGTCCTGCTGGAGTTACTTGAAGCACTTCCCGGTTATGGCTCTGCGAACGGGGTCGCCGCTGTCCGCAGCGCTTATCCACGGATACTGAAGAAGCTAGGAGCTACCGCTGGCCGCACGACCTTCCTTTCGATACTGGCGAGTATCAACCGGAATTGGTCACTCATAGGATCGCAAGAGTACCTCGACGAGATCGTGTCTGTTGTTGATTCTGTCCAAAGCGGAGCAAACAAAGCAGGGCGACCGATGCGCCCTCCGGAGGGGCGCATCGTTCAGACTGCACTCGCTCAGGTCTTGCTCGCCCAAGAACTGATCATTGACGAAGAATCGCCCGTCGAGGCTGAGGGCCGATGGATGCATAGGGCTCGGGACCTGTGTTCGGACCTGGAACAAGATCCCCGAGGGACTCGGACCGGAGCGCGACTGACCTCCCTTGCGCTCTACGCGCGCGGGCTTGCCGACTCGGGCGGCGCTCTGAAGGCAATACTGGACGAAGTCATGGCTTTGCAGAACTGGCAGGCACTGCGGCAACTTCCCGTGAACTTCTTTGCCGTCATCTTAGAGCGCGAGTGCCAAGCTGCGGAGTTACTCGTTCCGCGGCTGATTAGCTGGTTAGGTTTCCTACCGGTCGAGCCCAATAAGGCGAAAAGCCTTCAGGACATCCAGGCCTCCGTTGCTCGTGCGACCCTTGCCGATGCACGAGTGAGCAAACGGAGCTTTCAAGCCATCTGCTTAGACATGGGTTCTGCGACCGTCGAGCGCTGGCACCAGCGGGCCTGGCTGCTATCTGTGCTTCCTTTTGCAGCTGCTGCAGGAGTAGCAACGGCAAATCAGGCAGTCACGGAACTGACCACTGGTCAAGCTCAACTGGGTAGCAAGGAGAGCAGGGATTTCCTCGATTCTGCCAGTGACCTGATCGTCTCTACCCCTGAATTGTGCGCACCCTTTGTCCAACTTGCCGTCCATCAACGAGCTGCCGGTTCGCTCAGACAAGTGTTAACCAACACAAGCGCCGATGAACGTGCGCAAGCTGCACAGCACCTGCGACTCCACAGAGATGCGATCGCCGCCATGGTGTTTGACATGACCAGGAGCTCTAATGGCGAGCAATCAGCAGCTGCCGAACTTCTCCGAAGTCTCGTGCAAGAGAACGTGGTGAATCTCGATTGGCCCACACTGCAGAACGCTTTGGATGCCGCAACCTATCCCAACGCACGCGCTGTCCTGGTCAGATTGATTCATTTCGTGCAAGGGGACAGCAGCAACGGTAACCCCGACAAGCGGTTGTCGTGGATACGGGAGTCGGTTCGATTGAAAGGGTCAGTCCTAAGGCGGCCGGCACCGGACCGCCGACAACTGCCCCCGGTTCTCGCCAACGCCTTCCGTGATTCCTGGCTAATGATGCTCCAGGAATTAGGAGGGGCTGAAGACCTTGAATTAGCTGTTGCCCTTTGTCTCATGCCGTTTCAGACGGAGCGCGGCCCCACCCTCGATGTAGTGGGCTTCGTGCCGTTTGGAAAAATGATAAAAAGGTTGGCACCTGAGATTTCGGACCCTCACAAAGCCAGGGACGCGCTGCTGCACGTGGCGATGCAACTCGCTGCCGCCAACTACTCCGGTAAACAGAAAAGGAACGCATCCAGTGCTCTGGCTCGCGCCATCGCTCCCCTATTGCAGCGCGAGGAACGTCAAGCCTCTCCTGCACTATTAGGTGCACTTGCCTCTGTTCCGTCGCCTTTCGCGAAAAAGATCATCCAGACGGTAGCCCAATTGGCGTATCTGCAACGTCGAAACGAGCTCCTGTCCCTCCTGCACTCCCCTATCCCCGAGGACGTGCGCGCCATTGCAATTTACGAGTTGCGGCGCCGAGGTGACCCAACCGGCTCCAGCCTCTTCCCCGAAATCAGAAACTTGTGACGGCACCACCGAAACCGCTCGTTCTTTGACGTAGGGGTCCAACAGGTATCCCGGGAGACAACGAACACTCCTCCGCTCCTCACCAGTCCGAGCATCCGAAGGAAATCAGCTTGCAGGGGATGTTATGACTGGTTCGCTGAAGCTCAATCGAACGTTTCCAGAAGGGATTGAGCATGAAGCCGGTAGGCAAGGGAGCACGCTTGGACCTGAACGTGCTCGGGGAACTCCATAAACTGACGCCATTCCTGCTTTTCTGCGGTGTCTACGCCAAGCAGATGTACCCCGGCAAGAAAACAACGGCCAAACGAATCGCACAGTTCAAAAAGGACCATCCGTTTGCCTTCAAAGTCCTCTGGGCATTGGATTTGCTGGTTCAAATAGCCGCTGTAGCGTCGGTTATGGGGACTGTTGGTCTAGTGGTAGTCAGGGCACTGCTCAACCTCACGATGACCTAGCTCATGCAAGCAGCATTCCACCTCGGCGGAAGAACAAGTGTGCACTTTGAGGGCTTGAAACACACCCCAAGCCACTACAACAGTCTGGTGCTTCATTAACGGCTGCGGCCTGGCATTCCTGGCAGCCTTGATTGCGGCTGTGGGGGCTGGGCAGGGCAGACCCGAAGATGCTGAACCCGGACAACATTTCCCTGTAGTTCGTGAAGAGGCATCGAGTTCCCAATGGCGTTGCGTTTCTCCAACTCCGCGGCGGTGTCGTAACGGTAGTAGCCGACCAGCTCACGGACACGCGCCCAGTTCTTCTGTTCCACATGGGCGCATCGTTTTTGTCCCCCGGCCTGGAACGGGTGAAGGTGATTGCCGGGCATGGCAGTACTCCAGCAGGTAGTCGTTGATGAAGTCGGATCCGCTGTCTGAGGATCCCAAGGATCGAAATGGGAAGCGGCCAGGGCGTACTGCAGGGCTGCGAACACCCATTTCTGGGCGTTGTCGGGACCGACCGGTACCGTCCATCCGGGCGCGATATCAGTCAGATGCACCTACAATCCAACCTGACGTCAGGCTGCCATAAGCCTTGCGGACAAACCAAGGGTCGTTCCTTCAGGTCGGTGGATTTTTATCACAGATCGGTTCGTCACGCTCTGGTGTCGGTACGTTCTGGTCAATCTTTCTGCCTGCTGATGAATGCGCCCATACCGGGAACGGTAAATTGCACGTGCCCGTGCTCCGGGGCGAAGATGATGCCTTTTTCGATGAGGCGGGCACGTTGGCTGGTAAGGGAACTGTGGTCCTTTCCGAGCCGTTCGCCTAGGTCAGCTGTGGTTGACGGGCCTTCACCGTCCTGGCTCATCGCGCGCAGGTAGTTCCTTTCGGCGCGTGTTGCCCGTTGCCACCGGGCGACGAAGAATCCATGGTCCAGGTCTGCTGTTCCGAGCTCGACGGCAAGGCGGGCGTCCCCGACAGTGATCTCTTTTTCGGAGGCTGCTTCCCAAAGCGTGCGCCCATATGCCTGCAGGAAGTAGGCGTAGCCCCCGGCCGCGTCGAGGACGGTGTCGAGGGCCTGCCCGCGAAGCACTCCCCCGAGCCGGCCGATCGGAACGGTGAGTGCTTCTGCTGCCGCGTCGGGAGCGAGTTTGCCAATCATGCGGTAGTGGAACAGCCGTTCGGCGTAGGAGCGGCTTTCGCTGAGTCGGCCCGGCAGCGAAGGCAGTCCTCCTCCGATGATGTAAAAGGGCCAGCCGCGTTGACCGGCGGCGTGCTGAACGGTCAACAGAGCACCGAGCAACTCGGTGTCGAGGTCCTGCATCTCATCGATTACCAGGGCGAACCCGGCCCTGGCCTTCCTCATGGACAGGGAGACGTCCTCGATCATTTCCTCCAAGTCGATGTCAAGGTCGCGGGAGTCCGCGCGGCCGGCCGAAAACTTCAGGTCGGCAGTGAGTCCTTGGAGCCCCAGTGAGACCGAGATGTTCGAGATGCTTCCCAGGCCTTGGCTGCGAAGATGCGACCACGCGGGGGTTTGCCGGAGTCGCCGGGCTCCGAGCTGGAGCTCTCGGGCAAGCTTCTTGCGGACGGCTTCAGGGCCGCCTTCTCCGGGCTGGGCTTCAAACTGGACGACGAGCCATCCGTTGCGTCGGGCCATCTCCGAGAACTCGTTCAACAACACGGTTTTGCCCACTCCCCTAAGCCCCGTCAGGAGAATGCCCCGGTCACCGGCAGCGTTGGCCTTGGCCCGGGCCACGAGAAGGTCGAAGGTATCAATTTCGGATTGCCTGCCGACAAGGGCGGGAGGCTTGACGCCGGACCCGGGCGCGAATGGGTTTAGGGCTGGTTCCATGGCTCCATAGTAGCCAAAGAATTGCGCAGCATCTCAAAACTTGAAATTATCTAGGATTATTTGGCCTTCTTGTTTGGAGCAGGTTGCTCTGCCCCTCACTTAGTCAGGAGCAGCGTTAAGCATGCACGCACCCAGCAACTTGACGAAATCGTGGTTATCGGCGCTAAAAATGGCCGGGGAGCAGCCGTTTCAGCATGGGGCAGTCTGAGCCGAGGAAGGATTCCACTGGTGCAGGGCGGGAACAGTTTGTTTAGTTGGAATCCCGCCGCTGCGCGGTAAAGGGCAGCGGCGGGACTTTTAGGCGTGGCCCACCCCGCACATCAAGAATTGGCCGGGATTCCGTAAACCGCGCACTGCTACACGGTCGACCCTCTATGCGCTATATCCTCACGATTGGAGCAAGGCCAGCTGTGATTCGGCCGGTCACGCCGCTCCGGGCCCGTCCTGCCGTTCTGCGGTGTGCTGAGGTGCGCAGCAGTTACATCTTCAGGCCAAGTCCTGTTGGTGTTGTTCGCGGATGAGGCCGAAGGGTACGGCTGGGTGGGCCCTGACGATGTACCGGCCGGGGCCTGTTCTGGTGACCATGATGCCGGTTTGATGGCGGGTAGCGGCGTTTCGAACTGTTCCGATGGCCCCGTCGAGTGCTGCGTCGACCTCGGCGTGGCTACCTACCCTGACTTCGATCATGCCGGGTGTGCTGTTGTGGTCCCTCTCGGTCATGGCGCAAGCACTACGGTGGTATTGGATTGCAGGTCCTTTACTGAGAACCCAGTGAGGAGTTCGTATTTGCCCGCCTCATAGCTCCAGCCGTTGTCCCAGTACGCCAGAAGACGGCTGGGGACTTCGACAGTCTTGGTGACGGTTTCGCCGGGTTGGGCCCAGACTGGGGTGGAGGCGACGAGCCACCGGACCGGCCGGTCGACGGCTGAGTCTGTCTTCTCGGCGTAGACCTGCACCACGTGCTTGCCGGACCGTTCGCCGGTGTTGGTGAGGGTGACGGTCACGGGGACGACGTCCCCGGGTGCAGCCGGCTCGGTGGGTCCGTTGACCGTGTCGAGTTTCCAGGTGGTGTAGCCCAGGCCGTAGCCGAATTCGTAGGCGGGTGTGGCTCCGGTTTTGAGCCAGGCGCGGTAGCCGATGTGGATTCCTTCGTCGTAGCGGAGTTTGCCGTTGGCGTCGGGGGTGGTGTTGATGACCGGGACGGTGCCTTGAGTGGCGGGCCAGGTGGTGGGCAGGCGTCCGCCCGGTTCGGCGGTGCCGGTGAGGATGTCGGTGAGGGCGTTGCCGAATTCCTGGCCGCCGAAGTAGCCGATCAGGATCGCGGCGACCTCGTGCCGCCACGGCATGATGACGGGTGAGCCGGCGTTGACGATCACGACTGTGCGGGGGTTCGCGGCTGCGACCGCGTGCACCAGGCGGTCCTGCATGCCGGGCAGGTCCAGGGTGGTGCGGTCGTAGCCTTCGGATTCCACGCGGGAGTTCGTCCCGACCACGACGACGGCGACATCGGCTTCCTGCGCGGCGTTGGCGGCCTCGATGATCAGTTGTTCAGGGTCCACATCTGCGGGCTCGGTGCCGAGGGTGATGCTGAGGGCGTTGTCCAGGGGCCCGGTGCGGTTGGAGGTGTCCAGTTCCACCCGGACGTCCAGCGGAACACCTGCACGCACAGGGATCTCCACGGTTGAGGAGGGTGGGGCGAGGAACGATTCGGCGATGTCCTTGCCGTCCACCTTGATGTTCCCCTCGTGGACAAGAACGTCGTTGACATAGAGCTTGGTCTGGCCGACGGTGGCCGCCCCGAGGCGGACCGCCCCGGTTTCGTCCGGGGTGTAGATGGTGTGTAGCCGGACGGCTGAGGATTCCCTGACGGGGGCGTCTCCGCCGAACCAGACCAGCGCGGTGGAGCGGCGGTCCTCAACGAACAATTCGTCCCCTGCGGCGTCCAGGAAGCTCACGCGCAGCCCGGGTTGGCCGGTGGCCGGGTTCGTCAACTGGTCCAGGGGCAGTTCGGCGACGCCTTCCTGCACTATCGCGCCAATGCTGTAGGTGACGTTGTTGTCACCGAACGCGGCGCGGATACCGTCCAGGGGTGAGACGACCTTCTCCGGCAAAACCGTGGCCGAGCCGCCGCCCTGTGTCCTGGCGTGCTTGGCGTTGTGCCCGATCACCGCCACGACGCCGGTCGCGGCGCGGTCCAGCGGCAGCAGGCTGTCGTTCTTCACCATCACGGTCCCGGCGGCGGAGGCCTCCCTGGTGAACGCGACCAGGTCTTCCCGGTCAGCTGGTTCTGCCTGGACGGGTTCGAACCCTTCCAGCGCGCCGACACGGGCGGCGAGCTGCAGGATCCGCAGCACCTTCCGGTCAACACTGGCTTCCGGAATCTCCCCTGCCCGGACGGCGGTTACGAGGGCCTCACCCCAGGGCCCGTCAGGGCCGGGCATGACCAGATCCTGCCAAGCACGCGCGGACTCAACATTGCGCACGGCGGTCCAGTCGCTGATGACCACCCCGTTGAAGCCCCATTCGCTGTTCAGTGGGGTCTCCAGAAGGTCGTTCTCGGTCGCGGTGGTGCCGTTGATGGAGTTGTAGGAGCTCATCACCAGCCAAGCCCGGGACTCCACGATGGCTTTCTCGAACGCCAGCAGGTACAGCTCCCGCAGGGGGCGTTCGTCCACCTGGACGTCGACGGTGAAGCGGTCGGTTTCTGAATCGTTGGCGACATAGTGTTTGGGCGTGGCGCCGACGCCGTTGCGCTGCACCCCATTTACGTATGCGGCCGCCAACTCTCCGGTGAGAACCGGGTCCTCGCTGAACGCTTCGAAATGACGGCCACCCAGAGGGGACCGGTGCAGGTTAATTGTCGGGCCAAGAACCACATCGACGCCCTTGCGCCGGGCTTCCACCGCTGACGCGGCACCAAGGCGGTCGGCCATGGCAGGATCCCATGTAGAGCTGATCGCCGTGGCGGACGGGAAATTCACCGAGGGCTGCCGCTCATCCCATGCCTCACCCCGCACACCCGTCGGACCATCCGAGACCAGGATCCGGCGCAGGCCGATCTTCTCCATCGGCCAGGTGTTCCAGAAGTCGCGGCCGGTCAGCAGCTGGACCTTTTCTTCAAGGGTCAGTTGGGCCTGGAGGGCACGGAGGCGGTCGTCGGTGGTTTTTTCTTGGGTTTGGTGTGCGGTGAGCGTTTCCATGGGCTGGTTATGCTTCCTGTGTTTGTGGCGGGAGGGTGCGGTGTGGGTGCAGGTTAGCCGTGCTGGAGGGCTTCCTGGCGGCGGGTTTCGAGGATGTCACGTACCTTGGCGACGTCCCGGGGGTAGCAGAAATAGAGTGCTGTCAGAACCAGCGCGTTGATGAGCATGAGGATCACGAGGGTCCAGAGGAACACGGTCTGAATTCCGAGGGATGCGGCCAGGGCGCCGGCGCCGAGGGAGAAGACTGCCCAGCCGATGGTTTCGAAGACGGTGAGGAAGATGGCGAATGCCTGGTTGCGCAATTCGGGCAGGACGACGGCGGCAACGATGGGGCGGTTCGCTGGCGGGTTGGCGCCTTGCGCGAAGCCCATCAGTGCCCAGAAGATGCCGTAGATGCCGATGTTGTCGTAGTTGAACTGGGTGGCGAAGAATGCGACGGCGGCGAAGAGTACCTGGGCGCCCTGCAGGTAGGCGATCCTGCCGCGGTCGGGCAGGACTCGGTCGAGGAGCGCCGTGAGCCAGCCGCCACCCGCGGTGCCGGCGAAATAGCCCAGCCCAAAGGGCAGGAGCACAATGGCCGCTACGGCGTTGGTGAAGTGGCGTTCGGCGACGAGGAATTGGATACCGAAGATCACGATGAGGAGGTGGCCGGACAGCAGGCGGGAGAGCATCATGACCGAGAAGCTCGGGATGCGGAACAGCGAGAGGACTGAGCCGACGGTTACCTTCGGTGCCAGGGCTTCACGTCCTGTCAGGTCCGCAAGCTGCTTTTCGGACGCGCCGACGCCGGGGTCCTTGAGGAAGAACAAGACGAGCAAACCTGCGGCGATGCAGATGGCGCCGATGGCCCACATGCCGTAGCGCCACCCGTCGGACAGTCCTGTGAAGAGCGCGATCAGGGGGCCGATGAACGAGCTGATAAGGCTGATGAAGCCGTAGAAGTAACCTGCGGCCCTGCCTCGTTGGCTGTCGTCGAAGGAGTCGGCGATGATGGCGTTCGCGATCGGGCTGCCGCCGATGATGGCTGCGGACATCAGGGTGTTGAAGATCAGCAGCTGAACGAAGTCCTGCGAGAAGCCGGCGGCAATGCCGAAGGCACCGCCGACAAAGGTTGTGGCTACCAGGGCCTTGCGGCGTCCGATTTTGCTTGCCAGCCAGGCCCAGGCGGGACCGGCGGGTACAGCGACGAGTTTGCCAAGGGCCGCCAACAGGCCAAGGTGGCTGCTTTGCAGTTTCAGCGCGGCGGCGATGGTGGGGAACAGCGTGGTGCTAAGACCGGCTTCGGTGTTGTCCACGACGGTAACGCCGGTGAGAACGGCGAGGTTGCGCCAGCGGTGCGGGACGTGGCTGGCTTGGGCTAAGCCTTCCACCTGGGTGGCGGCGGCCGTGTTTTGGGCAGGTGTTGCGGGTACGCGGTGAGTGCTCATTGAAGGAATCCTGTCTTCGTTGCCAGGGGACTGGATGGGTGGTTGGGTCAGGCGGTGGGAACGGCAGTGAGTGCTTCGGCAATAGGACCGAGGACGGCCGCCGGGACAGCTGCGACCGCGGCGAGTTGATGAAGGGTGAGCTGCGCCGGGAGGTTGACGAGCTCGGTGCTGACCAGATCGGGCAGGTGCCTTACCAGCACCTCACGCGCCTTGGGATCCTGGAGGAGTTCCAGGACCGGGACTGTCAGCGCCGCTCCGCCGCCGGGGAGGGATTCCAAAGCGGGCAGCGGTTCCAAAGCTAGGCGGGCGCGGTCGGCCTGATTCCGGACTAGCAGGTGCTCTTCGCCAGGTTCCCGCACGGCTGGAAGTCCGAGGCGTTCGAACTGGCTTGCAGGAGCGTCGCTGTCATGCATGAGCTTCACGAGCAGCCGCAGCATTCGCAGTTCCGTCTCATCGTCCGTCAGCGGCGTTTTCTGCTGCGGGTCGCTTTCGAGGTCGAAAAGGAGCGTTCCGTGGGTCCAGGGGTTCATGAAGGACCTGGTTTGCACACACATGGTGCGCAGGCCCTTTGTGAATCCGAACGGTTCGGCAGGTTGCCACCCGGTAAGTTCCGGCACGGCAAAGCGGCTGCGCATGTGGGTGGGCATGAGTGTGTAATCCTCAAGCGGGCCGTTGGAGGGATCCGCTGCCGCACGCATGTAGACATACCGGCCGTCGGTGACGTTGACATGGCCGCCATGGATCCCGAAGAGTGCACCGTCCCGGACTTCTGCGGACTCATCTTCGACGACGAGGGCGAGGTCCTGGCCCTGCATATCCGCGGTGGGTTCGAGGCCAAAGTAACGCAGCATGGTGGGGGCGATGTCGATGGTCTGAGCCAAGGCCCCGCACCGGGTGTCCCGGCCCCCGGTGCGGGGATCCCACAGGAACATCGGCAGGTGGACGAGTTCGTTGAACCAGGGCTGCACAGACTTGGCCCACCACCCGTGCTCACCGAGCAGGAAACCGTGATCGGTGTTGACCAGCAGGAGGGTGTCCTCCCAGAGGTTGTGCTTGTCCATCGCGTCGAGGACCCTCCCCAGCGACTTGTCGCACATGGACACCAGGGCTGCGTACTCGTAGCGGGCGTGCTCCACCTGGTCCTGGGATTCGCTGACCTTTTGATAGCCGGGCCAGTCGAACTCCGGTCCGTCGTACTGGTGCGGGTACATCGCCTTGTAAGCGTCGTGGGTGAAGAACGGTTCGTGCGGGTCGAACAACTCAATCTGGAGCATCCACTTGTCCGCGTCCTTGTTGACATCGAGAAAGTGAAGGCCGGCGTCGACCGTTTTGGTCTGTGAATGCTCTTCTTCAGTGGCCATGTAGGAACGGTTGATCACGTCCTGCCGCTTCATCTGCGACCGCCAGTCATGACCCTCTCCTACCGGCTCTACCACGCCCTTCCAGGGATCGCCTTCCTGGCCCCGGAAGAATTCCCACGTGGTGTAGCGGGGATGGTAGGTGGCTCCGCCGTCCTCCCAGTAGTGCGGGTGGTCGGAAACCAGGTGCGTGTGGACGCCGGCCTGCTTCAGGAGTTCCGGCATGGAGTCGTCAAACGGCTCAAGCGGTCCCCAGGAGCGGTGCAGGAAGTTGTACCTGCCTGTGTGCATCTCCCGCCGCGCGGGCATGCACGGCATGGATCCGGCATAGAAGTTGTCGAAGGTCGTCGCCTTAGCGGCGAGCCGGGCGAAGTTGGGTGCGTGGACGATGGTGTCGGCGGCGTAGGGGGAAAGCATATGCCGGTTAAGGCTGTCGAACATCAGGATGATGGCCCGCATGGGGAATCCTTTCAAAGACAAAAGTCAGGTGCGTAGAGGCGGACGAACAACCCGCGTCGAGTTCAGGGAACCGTACGACCGGAGAAGACCCGGGCGTGCTGTCAGCGGGGTTCTGCGGGGAGTTCATCCCCGGGCAGTGCGGTCAGCGAGCGGGAAGACAGCTTCCCGTCGAGCAGGTCGCGGCGGAGGTCAATCATGGCGGCAACGTGGGCGTCGATGGCTGCAGCTCCCATCAGGTGCATGCGCTCCCCGACCGAGTCGGCCAGTTCAGAGTCAAACGGGACAGTTGGCGCCCAAACCTGCCTCCGGTCCCGGTTGCGGTACCGGGCAATTTCAGTCTGGCGGGTTTCAATTTCGGTATCGAGAATTCGCAGCAACTGTTCGGCGCTCATGAACCCACAGAACGTCAACCGCACGCCCAGCTCGGGATCCTGGAACCGCGACGGCGGCTGGTACGGTCCTGTCAGCCAGTCGAGGAAGACCGTGGCCCCCTCCTGCGTCACGCGGTAAGTTTTTGCGTCTTGAGCACCCGGGCGGGGATCGAGCTCATGCGTCACCCAGCCCTGCTTTTCCATGCTGTTCAACGAACGGTACACCTGGCTCATTTGCGTGTTGGAGCGCAAAAAGCGGCCGTGCGTATCGAGGTACTTTTTGAGATCGTAGCCGGTGCTGGGGTGCTCAAGAAGCACTCCAAGGAGGATGCTCTCCATCTTCATTGATGCCTCCGAAAGGTCTTCGTGTCGTGATGGGAATCACCTTGTCCTTCAAAAGGATGACACAAGTAGAATACTGCGTCAATAGCACTTGTGGAATGGTTATATCTGTCCGATAGTGGATGGAGGATCCAAAGGAGCTCCTAACCCGCTCTCTCGAGGAGGACCATGGACTGCCACAAGCAGGAAGCCAGCGCCGGCTGCTGCATGCCCGACAACGGAGCAAGCGCTGGCACATCGGTGCCGCATGCAAAACGAGTAGTAGTATCGCCTGATACGGCTCCCGCCTCACTGGCGGCACCTGTACACCCCGACGTGCCGCTCCCGGCAGGTTCATTTCTCATGGGCGACGCATTCGAAGAAGGTTATCGAAGTGACGGGGAAGGCCCTGTCCACGAGGTGAAACTGGACGCATTCAACATCGATGCGACGACGGTGACGAACCGGATGTTTGCCGCCTTTGCGGAGGCGACCGGGTACCGTACGGAGGCGGAGCAGTACGGGAGCTCGGCCGTCTTCCACCTCCTCGTCGCCGCTACCGACGGGGACGTCCTCGGGCGCGCGGCCGGAGCACCATGGTGGCTGAACGTCCGCGGTGCCGACTGGGCACACCCCGCAGGCCGGTGCTCGGACTGGAACAGCATCCCTGAACACCCGGTGGTGCACGTGTCCTGGCACGATGCACTGGCCTACTGCCAGTGGGCCGGCCGACGGTTGCCTACCGAGGCCGAATGGGAATATGCCGCACGCGGAGGCCTGAAGGGAAAGCGCTACGCATGGGGCGACGAACTCACTCCCGACGGTGAGCATCGCTGCAACAAATGGCAGGGCACCTTCCCCACCACGAACACCCAGGACGACGGCTTCCTCGGGACCGCACCCGTAAAATCTTTCCCCGCCAACGGCTACGGCCTCTACGAAGCCGCCGGGAACGTCTGGGAGTGGTGCAACGACTGGTTCTTCCCCAACTACTACCGCAGCTCCCCCAAAGAGAACCCCCAAGGCCCCACAAGCGGCGCCGGGCGCGTCATGCGCGGCGGTTCCTACCTGTGCCACGAGTCCTACTGCAACCGCTACCGCGTCGCCGCCAGGACCTCCAACACGCCCGAATCCTCCAGCGGAAACTGCGGCTTCCGGACGGTGGCACTCTGATGGTCAAGCTCAAAGAACCTCAATGGCGGCGCGACGGCGAAATGCCTGATTACCGATTCTCGCTCGCCAACGAGCGGACCTTTCTGGCCTGGATTCGCACCGCGATGGCGATCCTCGCCGGCGCAATCGCCGTCGACCAACTGACCCCACAAATCGCCCCGTCCCCGGTCCGGATCTTCCTGTGCCTCGTGCTCGCAGTCGTCGGCTCAACCCTGGCCCTGGAAGCCTACCGGCGCTGGTCCCTGCAGGAACAAGCCATGCGCCAAAAACAGGAACTCCCCCACGCCTGGCTCCTGATGGCCATGACCGTCGTCGTCGCCCTTGCCGGTGCCATCGTCGCTATCCTCATCCTCCTCGTCCGGTGACAACCAGGGACCCTGGCCTGCAGCCAGAACGGACGGCACTCGCATGGAGGCGCACCTTCCTGGCGATGATCGTCTCCGACTTCTTCATCTGGCGCGCCTGGGCAACGTCCCTCACCCACCATGGCGGCAATATCCAAGGCTCCTCCCTCGGCCTCGGAATCGCAGCCGCCGTTGCTGCCTCCGCCACCGCTGTCCTCGGCGTCTGCCTTCTGCGACGGAATGCCAACCTCCGCGATAAAAAAGCACCCGAAACGCTACTCCTGCGCACCGCAACGACAGCCATCATCGCCATAGGTGCCGCAACTATCACTTCAATTCTCTTGGGAGGCTAAGACCAGCCCGACAGGCAGCCACGGCAGTGGCCGAACGGCAATCGAATCGGTGGCTGCCCGAATCAGCTACACCGCACTCTGACATCAAACGATCCAAGTATCTTGACCTGCCCCAAGAAAGGCCATAGAACTCAATCTGACAGGTTGAGGGTTTGGAGGCTCAGGTGGCTGGACAGCGGATCGGATACGTGCGCGTCAGCACGCTGGACCAGAACGAGAAACGCCAGCTCGACGGCCAGGTTCTGGACCGGGTCTTCACGGACAAAGCCTCGGGCAGGGACACGTCCAGACCGGAGCTTACTGAGCTGCTGCGCTTCGCCCGTCACGGGGACACCGTCGTCGTGCACAGCATGGACCGGCTCGCCCGCAACCTCGATGACCTGCGCGCCCTCGTCCAGGGCCTCACACGCAAAGGAGTCCGGGTCGAGTTCGTCAAAGAAAGTCTGGTCTTCACCGGGGAGGACTCCCCCATGGCCAACCTCATGCTCTCCGTCATGGGGGCCTTCGCCGAATTCGAACGCTCCCTGATCAGGGAGCGGCAGCGGGAAGGCATCGCCCTGGCCCAGCAGCGCGGCGCCTACAAAGGGCGGAAAAAGACCCTCACACCGGAACAGGCCGCCGAGCTCGTCCAGCGGGCAGCAAATGGAATCCCCAAATCCGTCCTCGCCAGCGACTACGGCATCAGCCGGGAAACGGTCTACCAGTACCTCCGCCAAGCCCAAGCCAAGCCAAGCCCTATTGAACCTTGTAGAGGATTTCGCTGTCCTGTGCTATTCCGCCGAGGCAGGCACGGAGTCCGAATTCACGAAGTAGGGACGACAGTGGTTCTGGATGCGCCGGCTATGGGTGCCAGACCCGCTGCTGCTGTTATGGAATTGTTGGACATTCAGAACGGTTGCCTTTTGGCTGGCGGGCCTCCGTTGTGGTCGTGCCGCGATGCGTGCGGCAACGGGGCTGGGTGAAAACAGAGAAGCTGGCCGGTTTGCAGCCGGCCAGCTTCCTGAGAACCACTTAGAGCGGCTGGATGTTCTCCGCCTGCGGACCCTTAGGGCCCTGGGTGACGTCGAACTGAACCTTCTGGTTCTCGTCCAGGGAGCGGTAACCGCTGGATGCGATTGCTGAAAAGTGTGCGAACACGTCAGCGCTTCCGTCGTCGGGGGCAATGAATCCGAAGCCCTTTTCGGCGTTGAACCACTTGACCGTACCTGTTGCCATGCTTTTTTCCTTCACGGCTCGCGGGCCGGATCCGCTTGTCGGATTGCCGTCCCCGCCACTCACATGTTGAGCCTATGTGTCAGTGCCGGCGCGGGCAACAGATTGGTCAAAAGCGGAACCTGGATAAAGCGGTCTGCCCCACTGCCCACGGCGTAGTCGACCGCTCCACGCGAGCCGCTGGGATCCAGTCCTGCCAACCGCGATCCCAGCCTCGGATTCTTCCACGCAACCTGCCCCTTCAGGCCTCGCTGCCTCACGGGAAAGACGGCGTGACCTCCCCCGCCGCGGACAATAGCTCGACGAAAGGCGGTTATCGACTCTTCTATGGTTGTCAACGCAGTAATGGCTGGGGACTGTTGGCATTGAGTGTGCGGTAGATCCTTCGGGCGAGGTAGCGTTTCACACACCGGCGGATCTCCTTCTTGGTTCGCCCTTCTGCTTGCCGTTTTGCTACGTATTCGATGGTCTCTGGATCGAAGGCCATCCGGGTAACAGCAACCAGGTGAAGGGCTTTATTCAGGGTCCTGTCGCCGCCGCGGTTGAGCCTGTGACGGACGGTATTTCCAGATGAAGCGGGAATGGGGTTGACCCCGGCGAGGGAGGCGAAGGCGGCCTCGGAATGAACCCGGCCCTGATGAGACCAGGCGGTAAGGCATATGGCTGCCGTGACTGGTCCGAAGCCGGATTCCTGCAGCAGCGGCGCGGCTTCGCTTACCTCGACCAGTTCGGTGATCCGGGAGCCGTTTGCTTTGATCTCAGCGTCAAGGTCGCCGATGCGCTTGGCCAGTCTGACGGCTTCGGAGCGGGCCACCGACACCGCAAGAGGTTCTTCACGGACCCGCCACCGGGACACCTCCAGTATCTGGCTTCCGGTCAACGACTCGCGCGCATCGAAGCCCAAATCATTGATCCGGAGCAGTGCGGTCAACGCGTTCACGGTCCTGGTCCGGTCCGTGGTCATCGAATGACGCGCACTGACCAGGACCCGCAACGCCGCCCGGACCCCTTCGTTCAGCCGTGGCCGGCGCAACTTATCCTCTTCCAAGGAAAGTACGGCAGAAGCGATCCGGTGCGCGTCCAACGGATCCGACTTACCTACCCCACGACGCGGCAGGGCGTCCATGCGCGTGGCTTCGGCAACCTGGTAGCCGGCAGCTGCGACAGCGCCGGCCAGCACGGCACCATAAGAAGCGGCGCCCTCAATCACCCATAGAGTGGCCAGATCGGCTTCGGTGCGACGGGCAACCCAGGCAATGGCGCGGTTGATCCCGGCGCCCGTCGCTGGGAAATCCCGGTTGTCGATCCGTTCGCCGTTTGCCGCGGCGATGATGGCGAAGACGTGCTTCCGGGCGTGGGTGTCGACACCCACGACAAACGGGTGGGAATGCACAACGATAGTCATAGCGGTTCTGGCACCTTCCTCATTTCGCGGACATGTCAGGCCGTTACGGGCCGGTACCAGTCCGGGTAGAGGTCACTTCGGAACAGCACTGTGACGAGCCACGCCCCGCGCGGGAGCGGACAATCTTCTGATCAAGTCACCGAGGTGGGCCGGGCAGGTGCCGGCCGCCCACCCAACAGACGGACAAGTCGATAACAGGGCACCCAACGGGGGCCAAGCGTTCAGATGAGTCACAACCGCCGGGTGGAACGGCCTGCACCTACTCTGCCAGCCAGTCCCAGACCAGCCGCCCCAATCCTCACAGGCGTTTAAGTAGGACGAGTAGAAGTAGATGAGAACCCGGCCGTGTGAACCTTGAACCCTGCCTCACGGCAGATGAGCCCGATGGTTGCCATTGGCGTCCGCGTCGTCCTCGACCACTACTGCTGTTCGCGGCTGTGCCAAGGAGTTGGCTCACCGACACCTCCTCCATCAACGGCGTGAATTCACAACACCAAGGCCTTCCATATCTGATCACAAAAGTAATATGATCAGATCCAGGAGGTTACCAAAGGCACCGCAGGCAGCGGGAGTCCGTCGGCCGGGGAAAGCACCCAGGGTCTTCAGAACGAAGTCGGAGCTCAACGGTTCTGACGGTGATGACAGTCCAGAAGCCCAGAAGCCAATTGGGAAAGGAATGACGATGACACGCGAAGAGGCTTTCGCCAAGTGCACACCGGACTCGTACGTCGAGTTCTATGGCGGTCGGTGGCTCGTCGTGCCGTTCGCCCAGGTGGAGCAGCCGCCGTTCTTTGTTTGCGCACCGCAGGCCGTCCGCCGCAGTCGTTACGTGTGAACTGGAAGGCGACTCGAGTAATGTGCCCATGAGGCGGGGAGAGACTCGGGGCTCGGCTGTCTCGACTGAACGTGTCGATTAGACACCCTCCAAGGCCAGTGTTCCGGTCTCAGGCGTGGAGGCATCACAGTGGACTGCGCGGCATGAGGCGTTGGAAGATCCGCCAGGAACTCATCAGTTTGCCGCCGTCGTCGTCATGAATGCGGGATCGTAGTTCTATGCCGACAATCGCGGTACGTTGCGTTTTGGCGCCAGTCGTGCCCGGCGCGAACCTGGTTGCACCAGCCCGTGTGCCCTGAAAATCATTGCGGGCCCCACGGTGGAAGAGGGTTTGGATTCGGCATCCGGGGCGGCTCTCGCGCCTTTTTGCGGTAGGCACCCCGTCAGTCCCAGTCCGGATGGCTGGGTCGACGGGGGTCCGTCCTGCGCAGAATGCCGGTAGACGGCTGAAAGCATTGCCGAAGCTGTGCAGCACAGGAGCCGTAGCGTTCATCACAACATCCACGCATACTGCTTTTCAGCACTCTGGAGAATCTCCTGCAACAACGCGACGGCAATCGCCGGGTAGTGGCCGGACCACGGTAGTCCGTCCGGAGGCAGTGGTACACCTCATCTCGGCGCCGCCGGCATAGAGTCTTGACCTACCTTTGCATTGGGCGCAGCCGACTCCCCTACCACTCTAGGAGCAGGGGAGTCGGCTCGCCGCCGCATCTGCAAGAGCATCAACTCGGCTGGTGTCCCCATCTTTAGGCCGGACGGCGGCTGCCGGCTCAGCTGCCAACCTTGACGCTGAAGATGGCCAAGCGGATTACGATGACCATGCGGTCGGTAGTAATTCCCTCAATGATCACGAACCACTTCTCTTGCCCCAGGTCAAGGCTGCGGCAGCGCGGACAAGCATGGCGAGGGCGATGGCGAGGCCTTGGAGCAGGAGTTGCACCGATGACGGCGCACCGAGAGCAAGCACGATCTGGCTCAAGACCGAAATGAACAGGGCGCCCACAGCGGAAGCGGTGATGCTGGCCTTTCCTCCCGATAGTGGAGTGCCACCGATCACCACGGCTGTGACGGTCGCCAAGAGGTACGAGTTGCCCGAATCAATCGGGGGTGTATTGACGTAGCCGGCAAAGAGTATGCCAGCGAGTCCGTAACATAGCCCCGCCAGGATGTAGGCGCCGACCTGATAGCGATGTAAAGGTATTCCGGTGGCGCGGGCCGCCGCAGGGCTCGCCCCCACGATGACGAATTTGCGCCCCGGAACTGTATGGCTTGTCAGTACGGCGGCCCCGCCAATTATCACGGCGGCGATCACTCCGATTGTTGGAATACCGAGAAAGCGGCCGTTAACTAGTTCCGTCAGTCCGTCCGAGGCCCGGGTCGTGCTGGAACCGGACATAGTGCGGCAGAGCCCTAACAGGAGGGCGTTCACTCCGAGGGTTGCAATTAGCGGAGTGATGCGCAGGCGTGTGACGGCGATTCCGGTGAGCAGTCCTGTAGCTGCGGAGACGACCAAAGCAGCAACTATCCCGGAGATGTCACCCAAGCCGAAAGTTGCGGGCACAACAGTCGAAATAACCGTTGCCAGCGAGAAGATGCCGGCAACCGAGAAGTCCAGCCCGCGCTGTTGGACTACGAGCGTCTGGCCAACGGCCGCTATCGCCAAAATACTGGCGAATGGCAGAAGGGATGTCAGGGATGGAATTGTCAGGGCTCCTGAAAGACTGCCTACTATTAGGAGAGCAGCGGTTGTCCACCAGATCACGGCATATCCGCCCGTGATCTTCCTGAACCGATGTTGGATAGGTTTCCTATCCTCGCCGTCCAAGACCTGTTGGACGTTAGGATCGATGATGGTGCTGTTCATGCCCTGGACCTCAGCCGCGAGTAGAATCCGGCGGCCACGATGGTGAGGCCGCCCAAGAGGTACTGTTGCCATGCTTCGTCGAGTGATAGGAAGACGGTGACCGTGTTGAGCTGCTGGATAAGCAGAGCTCCTGTTAGCGCGCCAACAAAGGAACCCCTACCGCCGAACACACTGGCACCGGCCAATACGACTGCGGTCACGCTTGGGAGGGTGTACCCGATTCCGGCGCTGGCATCCCCCGACCCAGTCTGTGCAGCCAGAACCAGGCTGGCGAGCACGATTATCGCGGCGGCACCAATGTAAGCGCTGGATAGCGATTTTCGCTGATTGACACCTACTTTCCGCGCACTGGAGGGCAGGGAGCCTGTGGCACGGAGACGAAGACCCCAGCCGCTTCGCCGGAGAGCAAACTCCATCACCAGGCCTAGCACTACAGCAGCGATGGCTGCGACGGGGACGAAGCCGATCGAGGTTTCTACCCATTTCAGAAGGGTGGCGTTGATTACTCCGCCCGGTGTCGGGCGGAGCAGGAGCGAAGTGCCCTGAAGAACGGTGAACGTGACCAGGGTGCCGATCACGGGCGGGATCTTGGCGAGGTCGGTCAGTGCCCAGTTCACGACTCCTACCGCCACCGCAATAGCAAGGAGCGCGGCCAGCCCAAGCATCAGACCCACAACGGTGGACACGGACTGGGATAGAACGAATGACGCGGAAACGACCAGAACTCCGGCCAGCGGACCGACGGATATGTCTATGCCGCCCGTGAGCATCACTAACTGCTGTGCGAGGGCAACAAAGGCGTAGCCGGCAAACATGAAAAGCATTGCGTTGATGTTCAGCGGGGTGAGGTAAAAGTTGTTTTGGGAAGCGGCAGCGAGCCCGAGCAGAACAGTGGTTAGTGCCAGGACCGCCGCAGGAAAATAATCCCCGTGAAGAAAGCGCTGGAATGAAGATTTTTCTGTCTTCACGGGCGCGGAGCGCTGCGTGGTCGAGGTCAGGGTGGCTGCAGTGATGGCCTTTTCACTTAGCCGTTCACCAGCTAGCTCTGCCACCACTTGGCCGCGCGAAAACACCAGCACTCGGTCGCACAACCCGCTGAGTTCCAACGCATCTGAGGATAGAACAATTGCAGTCCGACCCCGTTCGGCGGCCTCCCTGAGGATACGATAAATCTCCAACCGCGCTCCAACGTCGACACCTTGTGTGGGCTCATCAGCGAGGATTAGCAGTGGGTCCGGTTCCAGGCTGCGGGCCAGCACGGCCTTCTGTTGGTTGCCGCCTGACAGGCTTTCGATCGGGTCACCCATCGAGCCTGCTTTCACGCCGAATCGTTGCCGCAGCTGCTCTCCGGCTGCCTGCTCCGACTGCTGCTTTACCACGCCGAAGCGGGCCAGCCTCTCGAGTTGGGAGGAGGTCAGGTTTGTCAGTACGGGCATCGTGGAGAAGATGCCCTCACCCTTACGGTCATTGGACACGAAGGCGATGCCCGATTTTGCTGCCTGCCAAGGTTTCCCCAGTGGAACATCCGCATCGTTAAGCCGTACCGTCCCGTTTGCCGGCTCAAGTCCGCCCAAGGCCCGGAGGAATTCGCGCTGTCCTTGACCTTCGATGCCGGCGAGGCCAACGATTTCGCCCTTGTTGAGGCTAAGGGAGTCCAAGGAGAATGTCTTTCCGCTGAAGTCGCGGCAGGTAAGAGAGGCCCCAGCCTCCGTGTCCACCCCTTTTGGCGGAAACAACGCGGTCAACGGCCGTCCGGCGACGAGATTGATGATTTCCCCATCGGTCTTTGACGGAGCAGGGAAGGTATCTCGCACTTCCCCGTCCCGGAGAACGGTGATGCGGTCCGCTATCCGTCTGACCTCGTGGATCCGGTGAGAAATGTAAACTATGGCGCAACCAGTCTCCGCAAGCGACCTAATCTTTGACAGCAGGGACTCCACATCGTCCTTACTGAGGTGCTCGGTTGGCTCGTCGAGGATAAGGACGGACGGGTTTCCTGCGATAGCTTTGGAGATTTCCAAGAGAAACCTCTTATCCGGGGCAAGATCCCTGACCGTAATCGCAGGGGTCAAGGGCTCAGTCTCTGTGAACGAACTAGTTATCTGACGGGACCAGCGCGCCAAATTGCTGAACCGTGGCCGTTTCTCCGGTAGAACGCCCAAATAGCAGTTTTCGTCAACCCTCAGGTCGGGAATGAGCGCAGGCTCCTGGTAGACAATGGCCAGACCGGCCCGCTTGGTAGATTCGGGGTCCGGGTTGTCAACGCGCTGTCCACAAATCTCTAGAAATCCGCTGTCGGGTTGCAGAGAACCCGCCGCCACGGCCATGAGCGTCGATTTTCCTGCCCCATTCTCCCCCACTAGCCCGAGTATTTCTCCGCGGCGTACGTGCAGGTTCACATTCTTCAGTGCGCGCACCGGACCGAAGGACTTATGGACGCCGGAGAGCCGGAGCGAAACAAGGTCGGGCTCACCTGAATTTATATGTTCTGCCGATTCACTAGCTGCGCCAATCTTTATCGGCGATGTGCCGGCAGTTTGTGCCGTACTCATTACCGCGCACCCGCCGTTGCCCCTGCACCGGGGGGCAGAGGAGCCGGACCGCCAGCTGTGCGGCGCTGCCAGGCGTCCGCCAGTCGAAGCAACCGGGCATCCTGCCAATGCGGGGCAATGATCATCATGCTCACCGGCAGTCCTTCCGACATGCCCACTGGCATAGCAGTTGCAGGGTGTCCGGTGACGTTAAAGGCGCAGGTGTTCTGAAGCATGTCCAGAGCACTCGCTACCTGGGTGCTGATAGCGGCGTCGGGTGCGGGAATGGGCGTTGCCTTTTTGGGCAGGGTGGGCATAACGAGGACATCAAATTCGAGGAAGGCGCGGTCATAGGCCGCCCGGAGCGATCGCGACAGGTTCTGCGCTTTGGCGTAGTAATGCAACCCATGCTTCTGGTTCATGAAATCGGCGAGCAGCGTATAAAGCTTGTGGGTCACGGACAGCTTTCCTCCCTTGCTGTTCAGCGCTGTCCGGATAGCGTCCATTGTGGACAGCGCATAGTGCCCGCGGAAGTTCAGTCCTGCGCCTGCGCCTGTTCCCATCGCATGAAAGCCGCCCTCCACGAAGATGGGCATGGCAATCGATTGAGCATCACGGTGTGCGGGTATGCTGACCTCCTGAACGCTGCAGCCAAGGGACCGTAGGCCGTGGGCGGTTTCGCGGACGATGTCATCGACGTCTGGTTCCGAACTGCCGGGCAATCCGAAGCCTTCCGTGACGATGCCGATACGAAGGCCTTCCACTTCGCCTGTAAGTGCCTGATGGTACGGCTCCTGGAAGAAGCCATGTTGCTGGCGGGGGTCGAGCCCATCTGGTCCGGCTATGACGTCAAGCATCAGGGCTAGGTCGGAAGGTGTCCGGGCGAGCGGTCCGATGGTATCAACCGTCTGGTCGATCGTGATGCCGCCGGTGTAGGGCACGAGACCCCACGTTGGTTTATGGCCGTAGACGCCGGACCAGCCAGCGGGCATGCGCACTGAGCCGCCCTGATCGGTCCCCAGCGCCAGGTCAACTTCTCCGGTGGCGACGAGCACGGCCGAGCCGCTGGAGGATCCTCCGCTCGAGCGTGAGGTGTCATGGGGGTTACGCACCGGGGCCGGGTCAGAGGTGTGGCTGGCGCCGGACAAGCAGAAACTTTCGCAGGTGGATTTCCCAACGATGGTCGCCCCTGCGTCGAGCAGCCGGGTGACGACGGTTGCGTCCTCGGCGGGAACATGCCCCTCAAGTGCTGCTGATCCGTTGCTCATTGGGAGGCCAGCTACGGCTATGGAATCCTTGATGGCTACTGTCCTGCCGGCCAGAGGTCCCTCTTTTGCCCCACGTATGTCAGCGCGCCAGGCCCAAGCGCCGAGGCGGTTTTCCTCCTGTCGGGGACGCGTGCCAACGGAACGTGCGTAATTCGATGGCACAGGCGTGGTCTTCATGTCGTCGAGCCGGCGGTAGGCTCCCAGCATGCCCTCGATGATCTGGTGGTACTCGGAGAGCTCATTGGGTGAGCTCTCCAAGCCAAAGTGGTCGTTTGTTTCCTGCAGGTCCCCCAGGGTGGGGCCGATTATGGTCATGATGCTCCTGTGGTTGGGTACCAGGGTTAGCGGGCGAAGACGGCTTTCATTTGCTCGGGCGTGAGATCTGCTGAAAGGTCCGCGTCCGGCGGCAAGGCGGGGTTGCAGGTCGGCATTTTGCCGTTTTTGGTGTCGATAAAGACCGACAGCTTGACGAGTGGGGATTCAGGATCTTTCAGGCCTTGGGCCGCAGCTACTGCCTTGCGCAGCGCGATTTTGGGTACGTTTCCTGTTCCGTCGACGGACAGCAGCTCGAAGCCAGGGTTCTTTGCCTTGAGGTCCTTCCATGCGCATCCGACCTCGTTGGAGCTTGCCGTGACAGCCAGGGGTACGAGGGGCTTGCCTGCAGCTTGGTAGGCTCTGGCGATGGCCGGGATTGTGGCGCCGTAGTCGGCGAGCAACAATTTTGTGTCGGGGTGTTGCGTAAGCATGCCGGAAACGGCCTGTTGCATTCCGGCGATTGTCCAATTGGTGGTGATCGGATCGTTCTGGATGAGCTTTAGGCCCTGTGGAGCTGCCTTTTTATAGCCGTCGAGGAAAGCGGTGCTCAGGGCGTTGCCGGGCGTTCCGCCAAGCATGGCAACATCTCCGGTCCCGCCGGTAACCTCCGAGGCCCAATCTGCCCACTCTTTACCGACGGCGTCTGAGTCTTCGCTGACGAATACTTCGTAGTCGCTTCCGGGGGTCCCACCCGGGTTTGACTTGTACGGGACGACGACGACCCCTGCTTGGGTTGCCTTGCGGAGAGCGGGAAGGGCAGCGGGGCCGAAATCGTCCAAGGTGATGATGGCGTTGACGCCTTGGGCGACGAGTCCGCTGATGTCGGAGGCGTACTTTTGCGGATCGGCATTGGCATCTGTGTAAAACGTCTTTGTGATGTTGGGGCATTTGGCAGCTTCGAGTTCGAATTGCCGCCGCATGATTTTCCGAAGGGAGTTGCCCCCGAACCCGTCGGCCAAGGCCACCTGGATCGGCTTCTGGCCGCAGAAGTCGTTGATGGAGGGCCGCCCTTCAAAAGGCTCGCTGACCACTTTTGCGGACGACTGGCTGGCTGCGTCGCTTGCTGTGGTGGGCAGATCGCCGCAGGCGGTAGTTGCGGCGACCGCTGCGGCGATTGCTGCTGTGGCGACGAGTTTGTGGGTAATCCTTAGCCTTTGATTCATTTGAGGTCCTGAATTGGTTGGTTTGCTGTGGATAGTTGAAGTTGTTGCGGCCTTCAATGCGGTGAAGGCCGGGACTAGCGACACGTGGGCCTCGTTGCCGGTGCCCGCTATTTGGTGTCTGGTGCCGCCATGTGAAAGTGGTCGGTGATCCTGCAGTAGATCCCGGGGTTCACCAGTCGGGCGATTGGGTCCATGGCGGTCATGTCCACGCGGAGGCGGTTGTCTACGATCCCCTCGCGGTAATGGGCAAAAACTACTTCGCCCACGATCATGTAGTAGGGCATCTGGCCCAGCGGATGGATAGCCGTGACTTTGCATTCCAACTGGACAGGGCAATCGACGATCCGGGGAGGGGAAACCTTCCGCGACGGCCCGCAGCGAAATCCCGCTACGGTTGTTTCGTCCGTGTTTTGCCCGTATTCCGGTCCGCAAAGGTTCATTTTTTCCTTGTTTGCGTCATCCACGAGATGTACGACGAATTCCTCGGTGGCCCTGATATTGACGAGCGTGTCTTTATCGTCGCTTTTCCGGTCGAACATCGCAGGGCCGACAGAGAACATCACCATGGGAGGTCCGACGGCGACGGCATTAAAGAAACTGAACGGAGCAGCGTTCGGCCCTGCAGGCCCGATTGTTGTTACGAGGGCGATCGGCCGGGGAATCACTGTGCTGGAAAAGAGCTTGTACTGATTGGCATGGTCCATGTCGGTGGTATCGAACCCGACCATTTGAAATTCATCCGGCACGGGAAGTTCGAGCAGGGGGAGCTTGTCCCGGCCGGGTGTTGGCACCAGCCTTGATGTCATCGTGCAATCGCCTTTCGAGGTGGTTTGGCTGCAGGAGTTTGCCCAGGAAAGCGGCGATTTCGACTTGTCATCCTCGGCTCTTACGTGTCGTAGATCACTGATGCCGGAGTCTTCTCAATCTAGGCCTTAGCCAATCGTGATTTCTGTGACCTACCCGCCACCTTCATTGGCCTGGACGCGACACAGTTCTGGTCGGCGAGCCGCCGGTGGGCAGAAACTACTGGCCATTGACACCGCCGTGGCGAAATGGAAGGTGGCTGGTTACACACGCCTCAGCGAGGAGGTGGGGTGGGTACCGCCCGTGCTTCGCGCGACAAAGTAGCTGCGGCGCCCCGCAACATGGCGCTGGGTGTGGTGCCATAAGTTTTCTTGAAGCACCTGCTGAAATGGGAGAAGTCGGTGAAGCCACATTCCAATGCCAATGCTGTCACCCGCTCAACCTGCCCCGACTCGAGCAATTGTCGGCTCTTTTCTAACCGCATCTTCCACAACCATTGCACCGCTGTCGTGTCTTCTGTAGCGAATAACCGGTTGAGAGTCCGTGTTGAGATGTGGCAGGCAGATGCGACCTGTTCCACTGTGAGTGTGTGGTCTCCCAGCCTGCTCAGGACGAAGTTTTTTGCTGTCGCCAGAAGGCCAGCTTTACGGCTATCTTCCACCGGTTCCGGCGTGGGCGCGGAGCCGAATCCAGCGCAAATCAAGTCCAGGACTCCGGAGGCCAGGCGGGCCTGCACGCCAGTCTCTTCGGGCATTTCAATCGTTAGGCTATTGCACAACAGATTTCCCACAAGCGGCCCTAATGCGGAGTCCTTCGCCAAGATGGAAGCTGGCATCCTGTCAGCGTCGGCAAATCGGGATAGGACCATTCGCCGCGGTATACGAAGGAAGACCGCCTCATACTCCGTTGGCAGCGTGTGTCGATACGGGCGTCCCATGTCCACCAATGACATATCGCCTGGACCGGCTATTCCCTGCCGGCCGTTCTGTTCCACCTGCCACCGACCGGAACGAAAGTAGCCAAAAAGAAAGTCGTCACACGGATCGGTCTTAACCGCGCTGCTGGAACGGTAAACGCTCAAGGGGCTGGACTGAATCTGATAAAATCTGATGCCTCCCACGTCCCGGGAGGTCATTTTCGCCGAGAAACTCCCTTCGTCCGCCGGCTGGCTTTCGGCAACGCAGAACGAGCGGTCGATGGCTTCATTCCAGTACGCGAACCGATCTGCCCCGGCAATGGAGTCAGTGTCGAACGTGAAAGTAGGCATAACTGGGGAATGGGGGCCGGGTAGTTAGGACAGGGGCCACAGGGACCACGGCTCACCCTGATCCCCCGTTTTGTCGGCCGCGTAGCTGAATTCCTTGGTAAAAACCCGTGACGTCCCCCTCGAAATGAAGTGTCCGATGTCGTGGATGATTTCGCTACGTCCCCGGGCCGAATCGAAATAGTTCTCCCGCATGTCCTTGACGCTAGGGAAGTGCAGAACCGAAACTCCTTGGATGGGTGGCGCCCCCGGAGTTAGGGACCGGTTCACCCAAATGCAGGCATACCGAACCAATCCTGTATGCACTCGTATCGCGAGTTGCTGATGGTGCTTCCAACTCCGCCGGACGGCCGAATCCGGCAGGTCGGGAAAGAAAAACAATCCGCGCATCAACTTGTAACCTTGGGTGGGGAGGCCGGACGTGGCCTCCAGCCTGTTGATGACTTCGTCTTCTTCCACTTCATACACATGGCAGTGCTGGATGAGGGATTCGGCAACTGGTTGGTTGAGCATGAGCAATTGCTTTGCCACCCCTTCACCGCTGCAGGTGATCTCGACAATGGCATCGTAAACGTCGGCGGAGTTCTTCTCGCTGCTGCCGTAGAGTTCAAGCCCTGACGGCTCAGGCACCGCTGCATTCACCCGGAGGCCGGCGACCCTAGGGGTCCAGTTGAGGGCCGTCTCAGTGAAATGACCGATCAGCCATGCCTGCAGCTCATCTTGCCTGCCAGGCTTCGCGCTGTACCAGAGCATGTACTTCATTGGGGTTACTCCTAGGTAAGGAAGCGCCCTCTTGATTGAGGCTGCCGCGGGCAACTGCGTCGTCGCCCGCGATATGCGCTTCTCTTGATATGTTTGGCCTCTTCGTGCGACCGCTTAGATTGTCTAATGCAACCCATTGCACACTTTCCTTCTCCGTGTTTCCGGTCGTAATACATTCTTGAGGCTGGGTGTTTCTTCAGGCCGGAGAGCGCTGGCGCTGGTGTCCTTAATACGGGGCCAGCATGTCCTTTACGATGTTCCAATACCGGCTACGTAAACGATAATTTCAGCCAACTCTCAGAGTCGGCAGCGATCACGATACAGGCTTGGACCATACGACCGGGCGCACCGCCTTCGTTGCTGTGCAGGACGGTGCGCTCATTGTCTGCCGCGCATGACTAGTCGGACTGATCCTGTCAGCTGCTATGTCATTAAGGCAGAGGCAATGACGCCAGAAGTTCGCGAACAGCTATCACTTGCCGGGGAACGTACTCTGCAACGGTTACTGCCACGAGGTCGGCAACTTGGGACAGCTCGGTCAGAGTACGAATGAGCGCCGTACGGCTAAGGCCGTTTGGTTCCATTCCCAGACCGAAGATGATCTCGTTGCTGTCAACAACGTCGAGGTCGAGATGCACTGCGACCCGCGAACAACCCGTTGCCTTCAGCCAGGAAAGTAGAGGTTCAGTATCGTCGTTGAGCTGTTGGGCGCTGAAGCTCTCGATGCCCCATGCATGGGCGTTGGGCCGGTCCCAATCAGTCCATGCGTGCACTCCGGCAATTGCCGCATTGGATGCGTTGACTGTTGCAGGCAGCGCGTCGATAAATTCCGAATCGCCGTGACCCGTCAAATGTGCAAGTGCCATGGCGTGATAAGCATCGTAAGGATCGCTTGGCAGGGTGCAGTCGGCGTGCGCGTCAAGCCACACTACGGCCATGTCATCGCCATATTTCTCGGCGAGGTAAGCGAAGGGTGCAATGCTGACTGAGCATTCACCTCCAAGCGTGACAATCTTCTCTGGCTGAGCCTGCTCAATCAGACTGACGGCTTCACGCAGTTGTGCCAGGACAAGTTGCCGGGCAATGATTCCGCCCTGAGGGTCGGTGTCCCCATTTTGTTCTGAAACCGGCACATGGACGGTGGTGCCGCCTCCGGTTGGGAGCAGCGCGTTCAGAATTGAAGACCCGAGGCTATAACCCGTCTGCGCGGCATGCAGCGGCAGCTCGGGCACCAGCTCGGCTACAGTTTGCGGAGCAGCCCCTTGCCATTGCGGCCACAGGAGCCGCAGCGTCTTCGATTCTTCCGGGTCAGGGTGTTCTGCTGTCACCATCAAGGTCGCATCTTTCTTTCGATCTGCTGAATGCAGAGGCGCATCCAGCACTTTTCATTGTTCATTCCAGAACCAGCCCGGCGGTCTAGACACCGGACCCCCGTGTTATTTGTACGGGTGTCTCGCGGCCCAGTCAGGTGCAGGCGGGGCCATCCGCACGTCTGTTACACGCTCGTAGCCCAACGGCCGCGTCGGTGAAATCAACTCCATCTGCTGTCCCCATGGGGTCTGAAAATAGCACCAGCGGTTGCCGTCAGTCGGGCCACCATCCGTAACATTCTTTGGCTCTCCCTGGAGGACTACACCAGGGACGTCGCGAAGGTAATTGACTGCGGCAACTATATCGTCGACATAGATTGCTAAATGGCTCCCTCCCCAGTCGCTATTTTTGGGCAGTGTCTGCACTTGGTCAGGCGACTGATACTGGAAGAGCTCGATGTTGAAGGTCGGCCCCATGCGAAGCATAGCGATGTCGCAGGAAGCGTCAGCGTGAACGTTGAGGTTGTCCGTCATCCATGACGTCCCGCTCGACTGGAACGGGCCAATTCGCCATGCAACCTCACATCCCAAATGCTCAACGAAGAATCCGATGGCTGCATCCAAATCAGGAACGGTCAACCCCATGTGGTCGACATTCCGGGCTGTGGGAATTCCCCGGGCCGGTTTGGCAGGCATATCGCCCGCTTGCGACGCAGGTACTGGTTGTGAACTCAAGATCTACCCTTACCCCTCGGAGACGTCAATGGGAGCCAACTGCCTCGCCTGGAGAATCTAAGCAACATTGACAACGGTCTTGCCCCTTACTCTTGGTGCACGCGGTTCTTGACCCAGTGCTTGGCAGCAGTATGAGACTGGTTTACTTCCACAGGAATAGTGAGGACGGTGTCCCAATCGATGAATTCACCTGTATCCTCATTCAGTGCAATTCCTTCAGGTGACGCATAGGCGAGGTCTGCTGCTTCTTTTGACTCAAATGTGTATTCGGAGACGGCATCGTAGTCTGGAAAGGAGTCTGATCCATACCATGCACCATGCACTATCGGCATCTGATTGTATGAGATCAATCCCGGTATTGCCGTTGCCAATGGGAAATGAACTTCCGCGTAATGCTGAAAGTATTCCTCTTGGCTGAGCCCCGCCTTGCGCTTAGTAACAAAAATCAGCTTGTACATCTTCTGGTCTCCTTTTTCAGATCCAACTAAGCTCTCTTGCGCTTGCGAGAAACGAAGCCGGATACGGCAACGGAAAGAATGAGCGCGGATCCGTTGAATGCGTTTGTTACCCACGTCTGGGCACCAAGAAGTGTGAGGCCATTGGAGCCTACAGCGAGAAGGATCACGCCGACGACAGTTCCCCAAACGTTGAACAAGCCCGGGCGAATGGTCGTGGCGCCAAGGAACGCCGCCGCATATGCGGGCAGGAGAAAATCTGGTCCGAGGGAGGGTGGAGCACTCCCAGCGCGGGAAGCCTGCAGCAACCCCGCAAGCGCCGCCAAGATGGACCCGAGAATGAATGCAAGTGCCAAGTAGCGGCTGGTGTTGATGCCGGACAGCGTCGCGGCACTTCGGCCCAGTCCCGTCGCGCGCGAGTACCTGCCGAAGGGAGTCTTCTCCATGACCAACCACAGGATGAGCGCAGCGACGACAAGATAGGCGAGGACGACCTGGATACCGCCGACGCGCGTGGTCGTGAGGAGTGCAAACTGCGGTACTTTCAGCGTCAGCAAGGAGCTATTTGTCAGCAACAAATTGCCGCCCGCAAGTAATGTGGCCACACCCAGGGTCGCGATAAAGGCGTTGACCCGGAAAACAATGACCAGCACGGCATTGAAGGCTCCAATTACCGCGCCTACGATCAGCGTCAACAGAATTACCACCGGGAGAGGGAGGCCGCTGTTTGCCAAAGTGAGAGATGTTATGGCACTGAAGCCCAAAGTGGCACCCAGTGAAAGATCAAACTCGCCCACCGTCAGTGGCAAAATCGCGGCAAGAGCCAAGATTCCCGGGATAGCCAGGTTGGCAAGCAGCAGCCGCACGTTGTCGAACCGCGCGAATGATGGGGAGAGAACGCTGAATGCGACAATGATCAACACCAGGAAGATCACGATGCCGTACGCAGCGAAGGGGTTTCTGCGAGCTCGTGGTGCGGACTTTTTCAAAGCCTTCGACTCCACGATTTTGGTTGCTGTCATAACTCTTTCCTAGAATTGCTTGCCGGAAGTGTTTCCACGGCTGCTGAGGGTTGTGAGGTTGGCCTCCGTTAGGTACTGGCCTTCGACTTCGGCCACAAGATGGCCGCGGTCGAGAATGAGGACCCTGTCACAAACTGCGGCAAGTTCCTGGAAATCGCTCGAACCTACAGCTACGGCGATGCCTGTGGACGCCATAGCCCGCAACGAGGTGCATATTTCCTGTTTAGCCAAGGCGTCGACACCCTGGGTTGGCTCGTCCAGAACCATCAGATGCTTTGCCTGCGATGAGGCGCGAGCGACGACTACCTTTTGTTGATTTCCGCCGGACAAGTTCGCCATGGTCGCCTCCGGATCGGCCGGTTTAACGGAGAATTCTTCGATCTGGCGTACTGATTCCGCAAGCTCGCGCTGTGGTTCAAGCAGTTGGGCTCGGTTCACGAAAGAGCCAAGGCGGCCGAGAGTAACGTTCTCCCTCACGGTCATATCGACGATGCAGCCGTCCGCCCGCCGGTTCTGGGGAACGGATGCCACTCCCCGCTGTACGGCGTATTGCGGAGTCTTTGGATCATAGGGTTTACCCTGAAGGACCATCTCCCCGCTTGTGTGGGTTTGCGCACCTGTCAGGACGCGGGTCAATTCACTCCTTCCACACCCGGCCAAGCCCGCGATCCCCAGCACTTCACCGGCATGGATAGTGAAGCTGATGTCCCTCAGGCGGCTCGCCCGGATTCCGGAGAGAGCCATCAGGGCCGGCCCTCGCGCCGGCTCATGGTCTTCCGTCAGCACTTCTTCTAAGGCCTTCCCAAGGATCAGCGAAACGATACCTGCTGAGTCAAGCGACCCGAGCGACTGTTCGGCCACAACCTTTCCGTCTCGCAGGACAACGACACGGTCGGCGATCCGACGAACCTCATCAGTTCTGTGACTGACATAGACCACGGTGCCGCCCAAGTCCCGGACACGCTCCAGGACGGACAGTACGCGCTCGACCTCCTCAGCGGGTAAGGACGCTGTGGGTTCATCCAGAACAAGAATGTGGCGGGAGAGCACTTCCGGGCTCAGGGCCCCCTCGTCCTGAAGCAGGCGAGCAATGCCGACCATTGTTCTGGTGGACGGATCTAGTGCTCCGACCAAGGTTTCCGGGTGCTCGTGGATGTCGAAAAATGCCAGAGCTTGAGAAACATGTTCGTTCTGTAGTTGTGAACTGATTAGCGGAGTCCCATTCCATCGGCGAAAGCTGTCTGCGAATGCGAAGTTGTCGGCAATTGACAGCTCTGGGATCAGTCCGAGGTCCTGGTGCAGAAACCGGAACCCCCGCTGATGGGATATGTGCGGCGTCAGGGGAAGCTCTACGGTTTCTTCCGCAACTTCGAGTGTTCCGCCTGGATCTGGTGCATATATGCCTGCCAGGATCTTGATTATTGTCGATTTGCCGGAACCGTTCATACCGAGCAGCGCTGTTATGGAGCCTTTCGGGATGGAGAAGCTGACGTCATCTAGTGCCTTTTGCCCGTTGAAGGTCTTGGAGATACCGCTCAACGCCAACTGGATGTGGCTGACGGATGCTTCCATGGCTGTCTACTTCCAACGATTCAAGTAAGCGGACTTCCAGTCGACGTCGCCATCCCAGGGGATGGTGGTGATGTTGTCTTTCGTGACAAGCTTGTAGGGTCCCGCGATATTGAGATCCGCCTTGCCACCCTTGAACAGCGTGTTCATGGTGTCCAGAGACTGGTAGGCAAGCCAGGGGGAGCTCGCAGCGACGTCCGCGGACTGGATTCCGCCAGCCTTCACATCGGCAAGGTTGGCCTCCAACCCATCCGTGGAAACCATTTTGATGTTGTCGCCGTTCGCGCTGCGCTGGATGACCGGTCGGATGCTCGCGCCGGCTGCATCGTAACTCGCCCAGACGTAATCAGTCTCGGGATGGGCGGCCAGCGCTGATTCAAACTGCGTCGGGAGGCCGGTCGACAGGTCAGCGATCTGGAAGCTGATGTCATCAGTGGTGGTGCAGCCACTGCAGAATTCCTTTAGGCCGTTTACAAGACCTTCGTGAATCTTAGCCACGGCCTGGAACTCCGGGTCATTGACGAGAAGGACTTTGGCCGTGCCCTTGCTCTGGACGGTAATTTGGGCGGCCAGCAGACGTCCCATGCCTTCAGGCGAGGGTTCAATGTTGACATCAAACTGCCCCGGCTCGTTTCCGCCACCTTCCACATTGATGGTCTTGATTCCCCGCTGGCGGGCCTCTGCCAGGTCAGAGGCCAGTCCGCCCGGAGAACCCGCCAAGAAGAAAATGCCGTCGGCCTTGAGGTTGATCGCCTGCTGTACCGCGGCGCGCGCAGCGTTGGGATCTCCAGCAGGGTCAATCATCTGGGTCCTCCACCCCACCGCCTTTGCGGCCTCGGCGAAGGCGTCCACGCCACGCTTGCAGTTCTCCGCTGCGTAGGCGCACGGGACAGTTATGACGAACTTGCCCGGTTGGACCTTGTTGGTTCCAGTGGGCAGCTCCTTTTCGGAGACCGACGCCTTGTACTGGTTGACCAGTGCTGTGGCAGCTTCGAGTCCTTTCTGGTCCACTGAGCTGGCGGATCCTGCGCTAGTTTCGGCGCCTGAGCAGGCGGTCAGGGTAAGCGTAAGGGCGGCAAGCGATGCGGCCGCGATACGTCCAAGTTTCATTTGAGTCCTCTAATAGTGTGGCTGGGGCGCGAGGGCGCCACGTGATTCTTGAGCTGGCAGGGGTCTGCTGGACCGACACCCTCGTTGGTCCCCGCACCCATGAAAAGCGAGACGTTGCTTCCGCTACACGACCTATAACCTACGTCACAAGTGATCTGATCATAAATATAATCAATTATCAAGACTCGACAACTGGCTGCCCGAGCCCTACAAACTTGCTGAGATCGGCCTGCAGTATGCGGACGGAGCAAGGTGAGTGCCCCGCGCCAGAGGGTCGCTCACCTTGCTCCGGCTGGATGGATGACTTCGACCCGTGAGCCTTCAGCCGCGGGTTAATGCGAGAGGGGTTAGAAGGGACGGTCCAGGCCGTCGAAGATGTGGCTGATACGCCAAACGGTGTCCTGCTTTTCCAGCTCAAACCGGTAGAACCCTGTCGTGGCAAGGTGCGCGGAGTCGCGAATGCTGAAGACGGCGAGGTAGGTGACGACAACGGCCCGATCCGCCGATATCTCCTCGATGATTACATTGCTGACGAGGTGCCGGCGCTGATCGTCTTGGCTGTCCATAATTTCCGACAGCCATTCCACAACGGTGTCGCGACCCTCGACTGACTGCACGTCAGAACCAGCGATGCTAATCGAGAATTTGGCATCGTCGGTAAGGAGGCTTCGCAGCACCTCCAGGCGTCGTTCGTCGTACGCATAGCTGTAGCGGAGGGCACTTTCCCGCGCCAGATCACGATCCGCAAGTTCCTCTATCGTTGCGGGAACCGCGGACGGGTTCTGAAGATTCAGGAAGCCCGCGGCGTGGGCCCAGGCCGGCGAACACGTGCCGGAGTCGGTATTGGTTTCAGTCATGCTATTTCCTCCTTGGAATGCCTTCTTTTCCGCCGACCACGGGGCCGGTTGGTCTATCCCTGCATGCGGGCATGTGCAGAACCTCCGTGCTTCTCGAGCCTAATAGCCCAGCAAGCACGCTGTTGCTCGCGTCACATCTCGATTTGATCATAAAGTAGATATCTTTTCAAGCATCTTCTAATTTGATCAGTTATTTGATATGTTCGGAGGCGCGGAGGGGCGTGTCGGCCAGAGTGCCGAGTCGGCTGGCCCCGCAAGCTACGCGCCGCGAGGAATATGAGTGAGTAGAGAGATCTGCCACCGCGTTCTTGCAGGAGCCGACGCATGTCCTGACCAAAGACACCTGCTTGCGCAGAATTCCTGCGCTGCGTATTGCGCCCTCCGTGCCACCGTTGTAACCATCCCTTCTCTCCAGACAAGGAAGTCAGGTCATGAAAGAACTCCAAGGCCAAGTAGCAGTCGTCACCGGGGCGGGGCAGGGAATTGGGAGGGGTATCGCTCAGGTTCTCGCCCGACATGGAGCGAATGTCGTACTCACGGATCTTGATGAAGAACGTGCCCAGGTCGCGGCCGAGGAAATTAAGTCAGTCGGAGGGTCCGCTCTGGCTGTGCAGCAAAATGTCCTGGATCTTGAATCCAGCGTCCGTGTCCAAGAGTCTGCTATCGATAATTTCGGAAAGTTTGACATCTTGGTGAATAATGCCGGGGTCGCCATTCAGAAACCATTCGATGAGGTGACTGAGAAGGACTGGGACCTCATCAACGATATCAACAGCAAGGCCTTGTTCTTCGCATGTCAGGCCGCTGGCAAGCACTTTCGAAGCCAGAGGGCAGGCAAAATCGTCAACGTGGCGTCGTTTTGTGGCAAGCAGGCAATTCTTGAATATGCCCCCTACAACGCTTCCAAGTTCTCCGTGGTTGGTATCACACAGACTCTGGCGCTTGAACTTGGGCCTTATGGCGTCAATGTGAACGCGGTGTGCCCCGGTGTTGTAAAAACTCCTATGTGGGAGGCACTTCCCCCCGAGCAGTGGGCAATGCAGGAAGAGAAAATACCCCTCCGGCGCGGACAAACTGCGGAGGACATCGGGGAAGCCGTTGCCTTCCTTGCTTCAGAGCGAGCCAGGAGTATCACGGGCGCCAGTGTGCCAATCACGGGCGGACTGGCTATGTGGTAAATCAGAGCCGCAAACCACGAGTCGGCGTTCAGCGTGGCCGAAGATGCTCGGGGATGGATTCGGGCCGTTTCGGAGCATTTCCAGAGGAGGAGGAAAGGTGTTCTCTGTGCATTTCCCGCCTGACGGGCTTGATAGGTCTCCGGATCCGCCGCGGCCAAAGTGCCCGGAGCGCCCTTGCCGCAAATATGATCAGATGTGGCATATAATTCCCTTAACACTATGCGGGCTTACCACGTATCCGCTGGCCGGTCAGTTCGTGCCTGTGGCCGGACGAGGGACAAGGTGCATGCCGTAGAAGATTTACCGAAGGGCCGGACGGGCGCAAACTCCCGTTTGCAACCTACGCGAAGTGACTAGTCAGGAGAATGACATGAAAGCGGGCGGACCCTCCGGAGCAAAGACTGCTCTCGCCTATAACCACGTCAAGCGCCGGATTCTGGAGGGTACGTACTCCCCCGGGTATCGACTTGTCCTTGAACAAATCTCCCGTGAGGCAAGCGTCAGTACAGTACCTGTAAGAGAAGCGCTAAGGCGACTCGAAGCTGAAGGGTATGTCGTTTACAACCACAACGCGGGAGCCCGGGTAGCGGAACTGGACGCAGCCTCTTATGACGCGATTCAGCAGGTTATAGCCGTCCTTGAAGGTGCCGCTACAGCAAGCGCTGCGCCCTTTGTCACTGGCGAGGCGCTAGCGCAGGCGAAGGTGCTGAATGAGGAGATGCGCCGCTGCCGCGAGTTATTTGACGCTGAAGGATTCATGGAGCTTAACGGCAAGTTTCACGACCTGCTATGCGGCCCTTGCCAGAACGAGCGGTTGCTTGAACTACTCAACGGTGAGCGGAGTCGGATGAGCATCCTCCGCCAGCCAACTCTTGGCATTATCCTCCGTCTTGCAGAGCAGTTCATTGACGACCACGACAGGTTGATAGCGTTGATCGCTGTCGATCCCTACAGCACGGACATCCAGATGCTCGCCCAGGCACACAAGCAAAGAATTCTCGAAGCTGTCCGATCAGCCACGGCTACCGCTCAGACTAAGGGTGGCAAGGAAGAATTGGTGGGGCAGGTTTGACATTAGCCTTGGTGTCGCTTAGGAGTTCGGTTTTGGAGATCATGCGTTGGGGGTCGCGGCCTCTATCCGGTTACCGTTAGTCATTCAGTGGTGACGTATAGCGGTGCCATTTGAGTTGCGCGGTCGCGCACGTCGATGAAGTAGGCGGCTCCAGGTTTCCTGTGAACTCACCGGTGGTAAGCAGTGCCAGGCCGGCGGTAAGCATGGCGTGTTCAACTGCGACAACCACCTTGAGGAGTCCGCGCCGAGAGGCCATGCTCCGGTATTGGCTGCGAAATATGTGCTGTCGGAACGCCGAGAGTGCCGCGATGCGAGGGCGTCACGGAGGTAGTGCTGCCCTGCCGGGTTTTGGTTGCCCTGACCCGGCCGGCGGACTCGTTGGAGCCGGGTGACGTTCAGCCTGGGATGCCACCTGCTGCGGCGATAAGACGCCAGTGTCCGGCCCCTGTCTCGGCGATGACCTCGCCAATCCTATGCTGAATCCCGGAATGCTCTTCGGGAGCCCTTGGGCAAAACGCAAGGGCTCCGTCGGCGGTTCAATCCTGGTGCGAAGGTTCATCGATGTCACTTGTGTGGGCATCGATGCGGGTTTCGGTACAGTTCCGCCGTGTACCGATGATGGTCGCTGTACCGGTCAGTGAAGGCATCGGTAGATCCCGGATCTTTGGCCGCATCAGCCGGTGCCCCAGCTCCGCCAGGACTGCCGGACCCTGGCGCATCAGCCGCCCCGATACTCCGTAATCTCCGAGGCCACGGAGGACAGCTTGAAGCAGGCGTCTTCAGCAGTTTCTCTGCACTTCCCTGGTGCTGACCGTCCTCGCCCCGGTCAGGTCGCGCAGTTCGCGAATTGGCGGAAGAGGAACTAATGGAGGAGCGCGTCAGCCGTGCGCACCCCGGTCGGCAAGCCAGGCCGCGTCGGAGACAGGGATCTTACGGCCCGGCACGTTTATGGCGCCACGGGCATTGACCAGCATCACGTCCAGCCCGTTGTCGTCCAGGCGGTAGCGGAAGGGCGCCAGTAGTCGGTGGACGTGGTGGGCCTGCCTCCAGGGCCCTGGTCGCAGACCTTGTTGTCAACGATAGACAAGCAAAGTCTTTCCTCAGAGCCTGTTCCCGACCATGTGGATCAGCCATGTCGACCGGGCGAACGTTAGCTCTTGTTTCGGCGACCTCGAATGTCCGAGGGGTGCGGGCTTTCGCGGCCATCGGCTTGCATCTCTGCGTTCCCCGTCGGGCGTCTCAGACGAACGCTAACATCCCGGTGGCGCGTTCTCCTCCAATGTCTGTCCATAGGGGACTTTGACGCTGGCGGCGACGGTGTAGCGCGAGTACCCATGGCGAGTCACCAGAATGCCGTACCGGCCCTCTTCCATGGTTTGCTGAATTACTGCGTTTTCAGCTGTGTTGAGCTCCTCTTCGATGAGGCGCGGATCATTGGCCTCAACGAAGTAGGCCTCTCCGGCTCCGATGGTGCTGATCATCCTGTTGCTCCTGGCTGCGGTTGCTGGTCTGTTTCGCGTATCAAATCCTGTTTTGGGGTCGCCGGCTTCAAGAGAAACGCCTCGTGGTAAGCCATTTCGGAGGCCAGTGCCGCCGAGGCCGTAACCTCGGTGGATTGGTGTATCCGTTCAAGTACCGCCTCAGAATCCGGGCTCGCGGTCTCATTGGAGGATAGGAGCGACCGGAACGCGGCAAAGCGGGTCAACCTCCCTTTCAGCTCAGCGATGTGTTCCTCGATGTCTGCCAAGAGTTGATCCCGCCACGTTTCCGAAAGGGGCTCAGCGCCGAATGGCTTTGCGTCCGAGGGTCGCCGGTTCGGGCTCGACTCGTGCCCTCTACGCCGGCTGCTACCAAGGTCTGCTAACAGCCTTACGAATGCCTGCGCGGGGGACGATAGTGGGGTTAGGAGTCTGCGGTCAGCCGCTTGGTCGCCCTTGGCCGCGTCGCTCGAATGTTCCATCCCTCTCCTTCTCCGGCGTTGTGAAGCCCTGCCCGCTGGGTGCGTGCCACTTTCGTGGCACCCCTAGGGCCGCCGGTGGGCCGTTTCACTTGGCCGCTGACACGGCTGCGAACGGTCTCATTTGAGGGACTACAGTGTCGCAGTCGTAGATCAATCGAAGAGCAGCACCGCAGTCTGCGCCGGTTAGCAGTCCCTTACTAGGAAGGGGTTTCACACGAGGACACCTACTTCGCATGCTTGGGCTACCGCGAGCTCAGTTGGCGGTAGCCCAAGCATCCCCAGGACACTCTTACCGCTGCTTGGGAAGTATCGAATGGTGAACGGCATCCCCACTTCAGGGAAGCACATTGTTCCGCGCGCCCCCTGCAGTTCCTCGTTTTTCCGTACGACCACGGGTGTCCGACGCTTCAAGCCTTCCAGAACCTCGACCAGTAGGCGCCTCATCACTCAGACGACCGTAAGGTTGTGCTGAGGTGCCTGCTTGTAAAGGACGGGACCGGGGGTCTCCGGACGTGGGCTATGCCTGTCGGTCGCACGCATGCGACTACTTGAGGATGACCAGGATTCGGTGTGCTGCAGACAGAGGCGCTTAGGCGCAAGGTGTCCCCGTCGCCATCAGTAGTTCAGAAAGGTCTCATTCTTTCTGTGACCGATCAGCAGCATCAGGGATGTTTTCGTTCCACTCTTTAGGTTGTAATCCGAGTCACAGACGGTGATTCGTCCATAGTGTTGAGCGGGGCTTCCCGGACGGCATTGAACTCAGGTGAGAAGTCGCGGTGGCGGGTGAGCAGCAGGTATGTGCCGGAGGACACTGCCAGTCCTATTGCGAAGGCGATATCTGCCCCGCCGAGGGCGGTGGCGACCGGACCGGCGTAGATGGCAGTGCTGAAGAAGGGGACCATGCAGATAAATCCGAGGGTGTAGCTGATGATACCGGGGACCCCCCAACGACCGTAGATTCCGCCATCGGGCTTAAGGATGTCTGTGATGGAGTAGCGGCCCCGACGGACGATGTAGTAGTCGGTAAGGTTAACGGCCGTCCAGGGGATCAGGAAGTATCCGAGGATGCTCAGGAAGGCCGCGAAGGCACCCAAAAAGTCCGGGGGAAGCAGGAGAGTGGCCGCGATGACGATCACTCCCGCAGCAGCGATAGTGATCGCTCGTACCTTGGAGCTTGATGTCATCGTCCGAAATGCCTCGAGGGCGCTCAGGAAAGAGACGCTGCCGCTGTAGAAGGAGAGGGAGCACGTGATGAGGCATGAGATGACTGCCAGAGCCATCGTCGCTGTTCCGAGTCCGAACCCAAAGGAGTCTCCCATGTCGTGGATGGCGGTGATGACGTCCGCCTTCGGCATGGCGATAGCCAAGGCAGCGCCTAACGACTCGAGCCATACGGCCGAGACCATCGTGCCGCCGAAGACGGCGGCCGACACTGCCCTTCCCTTCGTCTTTGAAGGAAGGTACCGGGTGTAGTCCGAGACGATTGGGGCGATCGCGATCTGATATGTTGCGGCCGCCCCGAATTGGGCGAGGAACGGGACTGGCTCGAATGCGCTGTTACTGAGCATGGTGCCGATCGGGAGCACTACGATAGCAGCGATAGTGAGCAGGACAAGGTTGGCAAGAGTGAGGTACGACGCGATCTTCTCGATGCGCAAGAGGAGGTTGTATCCAACGATCGCCACAAGGACGGCTACCGCACCAATGACGACGTCGAAAAGACCGATCTGGTCAACAGTGATAGCTGCGAGGGACGAGGCGCCTGTTTGAATGAAGAAGACAGCGAAGCCGAACTGAACAACTGTGGCTGCGGCTAGGGGGAGTACAGCTCCGCGTGAGCCGAACTGAACACGGGACTGAATCATCTGAGGTAAGCCCATGTGAGGCCCTTGGGCGCCATGGAATGCTTGGAACAGCGTGCCAAACACGCTGCCCAGGATGATGGCAAGCAGGGCCCAGGAAAGGCCAAGCCCCATCGAGGGGCCTACGGCGCCGGTGAAAAGGGTGATGAGGGTGGCATTGACCATGAACCAGAACTGGACCTGCGTACGGACTGTGCCGTGGCGCTCCCCTTCTGGAATAAAGTCGAACGACCGGGCTTCGACAATACTGTCGCGTGGCTGTGGCTGCATTGTATTCTCCAGTACGGTGAAAGCAGAGTTTGCGGGTGGTGGGGATGAAACGTAATTACCTTCGTGCCGAGCCGGACCGGCGAAACGTACACGCTATTTCGACGATATGGCGGCGGGCGGTCCTTTAGCCGATCAGGAACGGCTGGCGGAATGTTCGTCACGGCGGTCTTAAGTTCTTAGTTCTTTCCAAGCCGACGAACATAAGAGCCGTGGTCAAAAGAAGCAACGAGCTCGCGGTAGTTAGGGCCGTTTCGGGAACTGATCGTGGCACTAACACAGCGATTCGCAGAATCAGCCTTTCCTGACTGCTTGTGATGAGGATCGGTTGGAGTCAGACCAGGGCTGAGAGTAGATGGAGAACCTGTCCTCCTGGATGAACTCAACCCAAAGTCCGTCTGGGTCCTGAATGAAGACCCATTGAGCCTTGCCATCAGGCAGGGCCCCGATTTCGATGCTCTCATCGGCCAATCCCCTGCTGCATAGGTCGGCCAAGGTCCCTTGGATATCGTCTGTTGCCAAGGCGAGATGCTTTATCCCTAGGACGTCCAAGTCATTTCCGAAGCCTGGCGTTAGTGGCGGCAGTTGCCTGTTTTTCTCATAGGCAAATAGTTCGAGCGCATACTCTTCGAGCTGAAGATGAACGAGAGTGGCGCCGTCGAACTCCGCCCTGTTGATCTCTTCAAATCCCAACCCCGTGTAGAAGCTTAGGGAGGTGGCAAGGTCACGAACAGAAATCGCTGTGTGGTGTGGTCGGTATCTAGGCAAGTTTAAAATTTCTCCTTCTGATTGTTCAGCCGACAGCGGATTTTGAATCACCAGATCTGGAACCCTCCATTGACCGCGAGCGAAGCGCCCGTGATGTTCTTGGCCCGCTCTGAGGCCAGGAACGCCACGGCGTGGCCGATGTCTTCGCAGTAGTGCCCACGACCCAGCGGGATGCCCCCCACTTGTCGGTCCCACTGTTGTGGGTCCGAGTTGTCCCAGATGGGGGTCCGTACAATGCCAGGGCAAACCGCGTTGACGTTCACGTTGTGCTTGGCCAGTTCAATTGCCGCGGATTGGGTGATCCCAATAACGGAAAACTTCAACGCTTTGTAGGCCGAGTGCTCGTCCATGGGACTTTTGCCCGGCATCGGAGCGATGTTTACGATCTTGCCGGCGCCGCGGGCTTCAAAGTAGTCGCCGGCGGCCTGACAGGCAAAAAAGACCGCCTTGGCATTTATGTCGTTGATGAAGTCCCAGCTTCTCTCTGTCACCGGCAGAAAGGGTGTCTGGTGGGCAGCACCGGCATTGTTGACGAGGATATCCACCGATCCAAATGCTTCTTCTGCCCGGGCTAAAACCTCCGCCGTGGAGGACAGGTCCAGCACATCCTGCCTGAAGCACGTTGCCTGCTGCCCTCGCGCTCGGATTGCCTCCGCACTTTCCTGTGCGTGGGATAGCTGGAGCCCTGTCACAACTACAGCTGCCCCATCTGCCGCTAACACATCGGCGATGCCCCGGCCTATACCTTGACCGGCTTCCGTAACGACCGCGACCTTGCCCGCGAGGGGTTTGGTCGGGGAACTGACCCTTGCATTCACATATAGATCCTGGAGTTCGCCGGTCAGAAGGGACGGTCGAGGGCGTCGATGGCTTCGTCGATCTTCCACCGATTGTCTTCCTTGACCATGCGGAACCGATAGAACCCCGTGGTGACGAGCTGGGCTTCTTTTTCTATACCGAAATTCGCCATATACGCGATAACCACCGCCTCGCTCGCTGTAAGGTGTTCAACTGTCATGCTGCCCAGTAGGTGTCGCCGCTGGTCCGACTGGGACTGCATTACTTCCTCAAGCCAGCTGATGACATGCGCCCGGCCGTGCTCGCTGGAAAGGGGTCCTTCTCCCACTCGGTAAGAGAACGTCACGGACTCGGTGAACAGGCTTTCGATGACACTCACGCGTCGCTCGTCATAGGCGATGGCATACCGCGAAGCAGTTTCCATAACCATAAGGCGGTCCGCCAGCGCGGTTAGGTCTGAGGGGACGGGCGCGACGGGCTGGAGGTCGATGACACCGGTAGCGTGAGCCCAGGCCGGGGTGCAGGCTTCTGGTGTACTTGCTGCAGTCATGGTCTTACCTTTCAAATCTTTGCATTGAGAGATAGTCGTCTAGATAGCTAACGGCCGGGAAGTCAGCTGATCGTGCGGCCACCGTCAACCAGAAGCTCCGCACCAGTGATGTACGACGCTTCATCAGAGGCGAGGAATAGGACAGCGTTGGCGACCTCGTGCGGCTGGCCCGCCCGCAACAGCGGGGTACGGGTGATGTCGGGATGCGCGTCACCGGCGGCGGCCAGCACTTCCCGCGTCATCGGTGTTTCGATGATCCCGGGGGCTACGGAATTGACGCGAATGCCGTCCGGAGCAAATTCAACTGCTGCTGTCCTGGTCATGATGAAAACGGCGGCTTTGGCTGCCTGGTAGGCGACAGCGCCTCCGCTGCCAATATGTGCGTAGGTTGAGGACAGATTCACAATGGAGCCGCCTTTACCGTTTTCACGCATGAGGGCCACACCGTGCTTCATTCCTAGCCAGACGCTTGTCTGGTTGATGTTGATCGTGCGGTCCCAGTCAGTGCGCTCGATCTTGGAGATGCCGTTCAAAGACAGAATGCCCGCGTTGTTGATGAGAATGTCCAGACCTTCAAAGCGGTCGCGGATGCGGTCCATGGCCGTAGCCCACGCGGATTCGTCCGTGACGTTGAGTTCGAGGCCAAGTGCCTCTCCCCCGGCTTCCTGGATACGGTTAACGACCGCGGCGACACCCTCTTGGTTGATGTCGGCGACGACGACCCTTGCACCTTCACGGGCGAAGAGTTCGGCTTCGACGGCACCCTGGCCGCCTGCCGCACCAGTGATGAGTGCAACTTTTCCGCTGAGACGTCCCATGATGTTCTCCTTCTGTTTTTGGCCGCCATTCGACGGCTGATTTTGTTTGCCAGTGGGCGGGAGCCGGACGCCCCCGCCCACGGGCTTACGGTTAGCTGGTCTTCCAGAGTTTGAGGTAGGCGTTCTTCCAGTCGAGGTCGCCGTCCCACGGGATCGATGTGACGTTGTCTTTGGTGATGAGCTTCTCGGGCACGTTGACCGTCTTGAGGTTCGTCGGGAGGTTCCCGGCCAGGAGGCGGATCATTTGGTCCACGGCCGCGTAGGACTGCCATTCGACGCTGACACCGATCGTGGCCTTGAACGGTTCATCGCCTGTCTTGATGGCCTGGAGCGCGCCGGCGTCGCCGTTCTGGGAGACGACGGTGACTTTCCCATTCTGAGGTGAGCGCTTAATCACGGGGCTCAGTGACATGGCCACCGGGTCGTACGCGGTCCAGACTGCGTTGGCGTTCGGGTTGGCCTGCAGTGTGGCCTGGAACTCGCTGGGGACCTGGGTCTGCAGGTTCGCGATCTGGAAATTGATGTCCTTCACGATCTGGCAGCCGGGGCACAGCTCCTTGAGCCCGTCAGCAAAGCCTTGGTGCCATTCGACAACGGAGGGGAATTCAGGGTCGTTCACGGAGATGACCTTGCCCGCGCCCTTGGTCGCTACGGTGAGGAACGCGGCGTTCCAGCGTCCTGCCTTGGTGTGGTCGTAGAGGGTGTTCGCGTCGGCAAAGCCTTCGTCTGCGGGTTCTGACATGTTGACTACTTTGATCCCCGAGGTCCGGGCGGTGGAGATGTCGTCCTTGACGACACTGGACGGAATGGACCCGAGGAAGATGCCGTTGGCCTTGAGCTGGATTGCTGTGCGGATGGCTGAGCGCATCTTGTCGGGGTCGCCGGCCGGGTCAATCATCTGGTAACGCCATCCCAGCGCCTTGGCGGCTTCGGCGATGGCGTCGACTTCGCGCTTGCAACCCTCGGCGGCGTAGGCGCAGGGGATGCCGACGACGAGTTTGTCCTTGGGGACGTTGACGGCTTCGGTTGGGAAGTCGAACTTGGTGACCTTGGCCTGCGCCTCGGTGACCACCTTCTGTGCTGCCGAAACATCATTGTTCCCGCCGCCGCTGTTGCCCGCCCCTTGGGAGCTGCCGCAGGCGGTGAGCGCCAGGGCGCCGGCCAGCACTGCTGCCCATGCCGCCGCGCGGTGCTTGATTCTGGTCATGGTGATGCCTTTCAGATGGGAGGTGAAGAAGTGTAAGCAGGATCGTCAGATCGCTGCCTTGCGGCGGCGCTTCCCGACGAGAACGGAGGCGGCGACTGCGACCATGAGGGCGACGCCGTTGAAGATGTTGGTCACCCAGGTTTGGGCTCCGAGGAGGGTGAGACCGTTGCTGCCTACCGCCAAAAGGACGACGCCGATGACCGTGCCCCAGACGTTGAAGTAGCCGGGCTTGATCGTGGTCGCGCCGAGGAAGGCGGCCGCGTAGGCCGGGAGCAGGAAGTCCGGGCCCAGGGTCGGGGCGGCCGTTCCGCCCCGTGATGCCAGCAGCGCACCGGCCAGGGCGGCGAGGACCCCGGCAACGATGAAGGATGAGGCGAGGTAGCGGTCAACCCGTACACCGCTAAGGCGTGCAGCGTCACGGCCCATGCCGGTGGCACGAAGGTAGCGGCCGTAGGGCGTCTTCTCGATTACGTAGTAGAGGAACAGGCTGAGCACGACGGCATAGGCAAGTACGACCTGCAGGTCGAATACCCGGGTGATGGTGAGTGCGCCGAACGCGTCCGAACCCAGCACCAGGAGGGAACTGCCGGTCACCAGCAGGTTCAATCCCGAGAGGATCGTGGCCGAGGCAAGCGTGGCGATGAAGGCATTCACACCGACCTTGACGACGAGGACCGCGTTGACGATGCCGACGACGGCGCCGACCGCCAGGCAGGCGAGGATGACCAGGGGCAGCGGGGCTCCGGCGTTGGAGACTGCGATGGCCGTGATCGCGCTGAAGCCCAGGATCGCCCCAAGGGACAGGTCGAATTCGCCGGCGGCCAATGGCAGGATCGCCGCGAGGGCGAGGATGACGGGGATGGACTGGTCGGACAGGATGGCTTTGGCGTTATCGGACGTAGGGAAAGTGTCCGGCAGCATTACCGAGAAGACGATGATCATCAGGACGAGGAAAATGATGACCCCGTAGGAGGTGGCGACGGTGCCGACATCGGGCCGCTTCCGCCCAGCTTTGGGAGTCTTGGCCGAGGGACGTTCATGGACGGTGCTGGTTGTGGTGCTCATGGCTTCCTTCTGGGAAATCTCGTGCGGTGGAGTGGGAGCGGTGGGAGGAGTCATGCCGCTGCTCCATGTCGGGCGCAGAGGAGCGCCAAGTGCTCCTCGCTGATCTCTTCGCCTGTTGCCTCGGCAACTAGCCGGCCGCGGTCCAGGACCAGGACCCGGTCGCAAAGGCCGACGAACTCTTCGAAGTCGGTCGAAGCCAGAACCACAGCCAACCCATCTGCGGCAAGGACCCGGATAATGTTGGCGATTTCTTGCTTCGCCAGGGCATCCACGCCCTGCGTGGGCTCGTCCAACAGCAGTACCGTTCCGCCGAAGCCGGAGGCCCGGGCGACAACCACCTTCTGCTGGTTACCTCCGGAAAGGAGCCCGATGAGCCGGGAGGGATCCGCCGGTTTGACCGAGAACTGTTCGATCAACCGCAGGGCGCCATCGCGCTCCTTCCGGCCGTCCAAGGCGCCGTTCCGGGTGAATAACTTCAACCTGCCAAGGGTGATGTTCTCTCGGACCGTCATCGGCAGCACTGCTCCTTCGCGGCGTCGCTCCTGGGGCACGCAGGACACCCCTGACGCAATGGCCGCAGCGGGAGAACCGGGTGAGTAGGTCTTCCCGGCGAGTTCCATCTGCCCGGAAGAGGGAGCCTGTGCGCCGGCCAGAATACGTATCAATTCGCTGCGCCCGCAGCCCACGAGCCCGGCGATGCCCAGAATCTCTCCGGAGCGGACCTGCAGATCTATTCCCCGCAGCCGCGGGCCGGTAACCCCAGCAGCGGAGAGCACGACATCACCTTCACGTTCGCTCTGGCGCGGAATTTTCGTCTTCTCCAGTCGCTTTCCCACAACCCGGGCCACGATATCGTCCACCCCCATTTCCTCAAGGGGTTCGTCGGCGACAAGCTTTCCGTCACGGAGAATCACCAGCTGGTCAGCGATGCGCTTCACCTCTTCAGTCCGGTGGCTGACATAAATCACCGTTCCGCCATTAGCCTTCAGTTCCTCCAGCGAGGTCAGGATCGTGTCGACCTCCTCGACAGGAAGGGAAGCCGTGGGCTCGTCGAGGACGACGATGTTTTTCGCGAATGCCCCCACGCCCGATTCTTCTTCGTCCTGGAAAGCTCTCGCCAGGCCGACCATAGTCCGCAACGTTGGGTTCAGTGACCCAACCAGCGCACCCGGGTGCGCGGAGATAGCGAATTTTTCCAGTGTCGCGGCCACATGTTCGTGCTGGCGGCGTTTGTTGATCGGACCGAGGGAGCCTGGGGCACGGAAACGGTCAACGAAAGCGAAGTTGTCCGCGATCGTAAGGCTGTCCACCAAGCCAACGTCCTGGTGGAGGAAACGCAGCCCGGCCTCATGTGCGCTGCGCGGGGTCATCGGCAGTGGCATGTCTGTCCCGCCGATGGAGAGCTGAGCGCCGGCATCCGGCTGGTAGACCCCCGCGAGGACCTTGATGAGCGTGGATTTGCCCGAACCATTCATCCCCAGCAACGCGGTGATTTTTCCCCGCGGCACTGTAAACGAGACGTGGTCCAACGCCCTCTGACCGGAAAACGTCTTAGACAGATTTCTGATCCTGAGAGCATCAGAACCTACACGGACGTCAGCGTCCGAAGTATCCATGGGATTGCCTTCCAAAGGAGGGGTGGTGCCGCTGCGAGCCGCGTGTCCTGTCTGACGCAATTCGCCTCCCGTCTCCGATTCGGTCACGAGGGAGTCACAGATTGTGAGGAGGGTCACCTTTCAGGTTGTGGTTCTGATCATATCTACATTATGATCATATCTACAAGCCGGGAGAGCGAGCTCCTGCGGGTTCCCGCCCCCGGCTTCACAAGACTTAGGCCCTTAGCCTCGGTAGAAGCCTTTGGAAGGTAAAAATGTCCACACCCCATCTGTTCCAGCCCATGACCGTGCGATCAAAGGAGATTCGGAATCGAATCTGGGTTTCGCCTATGTGTCAGTACTCCTGCGAAAACCAGGACGGGATGCCAAACGACTGGCATTTGGTGCATCTCGGCCAGTTTGCTGCCGGCGGTGCTGGCCTCATCATGGCTGAGGCGACGGCAGTGAACCCTGCGGGTCGGATCTCAAGTGAAGACACGGGGATGTGGAATGACGAGCAGCGCGATGCTTGGGCGCGTATAGTCCGATTCATTCACGAGCAGGGTGCGACGGCAGCAATTCAGTTGGGACATGCCGGCCGGAAGGCGTCCGATTACAGGTTGTTTGACGCACGCTGCGGCACCACTAAGCCCATCTCGGAGGGGGGGTGGCGGACAGTTGCTCCGTCAGCCCTGGCGTTTCCCGGGTTTGATGTCCCTGAAGAGTTGGACATCGCTGGAATCGACCGGGTCGTTGATGATTTCGCCGCTGCAGCGACCAGAAGTGTGCAGGCGGGATTCGATGTTATCGAAATCCACGCGGCCCACGGCTACCTCATCCATGAGTTTCTGTCCCCGCTAAGCAATATCCGAACTGATGAATATGGTGGTTCACTCGAAAACCGGGCGCGCCTGCTGCTTCGGATAGTGCGCGCCGTCCGCGAAGCGATCGGCGACCATCATGGCCTCTTTGTACGCTTCTCAGCTACGGACTGGGCAGAAGGCGGGTGGGACCAGGACCAGACTGCGGTTGTGGCTGCGATGGCACGGGACGCTGGGGCTGATGTCTTCGACATCTCCACCGGCGGCCTGATTGATGGGGTTGAGATTCCGGTTGGCGAGGGATATCAAGTACCTCTCGCTGATCACATTAAGTCGGCATCGGAAGTCGCCACCTCGGCCGTTGGCCTGATCACAACATCGGAATATGCCGAAGAGGTCTTGGCCAGTGGACGCGCGGATGCCGTCATGCTGGGCCGGGAACTGCTTAGGGATCCACATTTTGCCCTGCGCGCAGCCCGGGACCTCAACGTTCACGTGGACTACTGGCCGCGACAGTACAAAGCCGTGCAATGGAAGGCCCGGCAGCCCGCGGACAACTGAGTACCCTCACAGCACTAATTCGAGAACGGACATTCATGAAACCGAAGACAGCAACCGGCACGCTTACGGCCTTGGACCGGTTGGAAATCCAGGAGCTAACGACAGGCTACGGAGTGCATCATGACCGCAGGGACTTTGCATCCCTGCGGGATTGCTTCACCGCCGACGCGACCTACACGATGCACATCAAGGGCGGCCCCACGTATGGCCCCCATGCCGGGCCAGATGCCATCGTGGCTCAAATTCAGGCTTTCAAAGAATCGCAAAACGACACCCGTCGTCACCACATCACTAACATCCAGATAGAACCTATCGGAGACGACACCGCGTCAGTAATCTCTTACGTCCTGGTCTCGGCGACGGATGCCCAGGGGCTCTCCATCAAGACAGTAGGCACATACGCCGACACTGTCACAAGAACGGCGGAGGGCTGGCTCATCGCCCGCAAGGAACTCCATCTGGACTCAGCCTTCTAGCATGCTCCTTCTCCTCGGCCAGCAGGAAGTGGTGACTCAATGAGGAAGGTTCGTCCGTTAAGCACAAAAACCAGCCAAGCCTACGAGTATGTAAAGAGGCGCATTCTTGACGGCTCATATGCTCCCGGCTACCGCCTCGTTCTGGATAACATCGCACGGGAAGCGGATACGAGTCAGCTTCCCGTGCGCGAGGCGCTTCGCCGCCTGGAGGCCGAGGGGTATGTGACGTATAGGCACAATGCAGGAGCGTCGGTTGCAGAACTTGATCCTGACTCTTACGAAAGCACACAAGCTGCGATTGCGGTTCTGGAAGGGGCAGCAACCGCCGACGCGGCTCCCTTCCTGACCGCCGAGGTACTCAGCAAAGCCGTGGATCTGAATAACGAGATGCGACGCAGACGCGAGCTCTTTGACGCGGAAGGCTTTATAGACCTAAACGCTCAATTTCACGACCTACTGTGCAGCCGCTGCCCCAATGTTCACTTGCTGGAGCTGTTGGAGGGCGAACGTAGCCGAATGGCCCGCATAAGGCAGCCAACTCTAGGCATAGTCATGCGGCACTCAGCTGAATTCGTGGCTGACCACGACCGCCTTCTGGAAATGCTCCGAACTAATCCCCGCTCCCCCGACATCCAGCTACTGGCCCAGGCGCACAAGCGGCGGATACTCGAGGCTGTTCACACCGAGGCCGTCACACCTCACGCACCCCCAAGGGAGCCGGCGGAACTGGCGGATATCGATGCGAGCACTCCCTAAATCCAGATGCCTCCTTGCGGGCATCGAAAGGCAGATGAGTGTCCGGGACGCTTGGCCCGAACTGCCCCTCAAGTCATCTGCTTTCCCCAACATGGTCAAGGATCCGATGAGACCGGCGCGGCCAGCCTCTCGGTGCTTTGACAGCCCCTTTTTGAGATCAGGAGAAAGGACGTCTCAGATAATGTCGAACGGGTTCGTGATTACGTGAAAGCGGACAGCCTACTCTTTTCCCCATACCGGCTCGGTGGCATGGAACTCAAAAACCGGATCGTCATGTCGCCGATGCTCATGTATCAGGCCGGAGCCGACGGGTATGCTACCGAGCGCCAAGTGCTCCACTACGGTGCCCGCGCTCTAGGCGGCGTGGGACTCGTCATGACCGAGGTTATTTCAGTAGAGCCGCGGGGCCGCATCAGTGATTCTGATCTTGGGCTTTGGTCCGACGCGCACATACCTGGCATCAGCCGCATAGTGGAAGCTGTCCACGCGTGTGACGCTAAGGTGGGGGTCCAACTGGCGCATGCCGGGCGCAAGGCCATTCCTAGCGGCTGCGTGGCACCTTCGCCGATACCTCACTCCGACGAGTCGGCCACCCCATCCGAGCTTACGACGGCCGAAATACACCAACTGGTTCAGCACTATGTTGCCGCGGCTACCCGGGCTGAGCAGGCAGGGGTGGACTGCCTTCAGATCCACGCCGCTCATGGTTACCTTATTCATGAGTTCCTGGCGCCAATGTCCAATAAACGGACGGATGAGTACGGCGGAAACCTGGAAAATCGTGCCAGGTTTCTCCTCGAGGTAGTAAGCGGTGTTCGTGCAGCCCTCCCAGCCGCCAAACCCCTCATGGTCCGCTTCTCCGGTGCGGACCTGGTGGACGGAGGAGTCTCGGCTGCGGATGCCGGCCAGCTAGCCAAGTGGCTCGAGGCAGCAGGCGCCGACTTCCTTGAGGTGACGTCAGGGAACATCACCACTTCATACGCCGGTGACGTGTATCCGGGCTATCAGATCAAGTTTGTGGAGAACATTCGCCGGCAGTCGGGGTTGCCGCTGGGATCGGTGGGGTCAATCCAATCGGCCGATCTCGCAGAGTATCTTTTGCGCGAAGGAGGGATAGATCTGGTTTTCATAGGGCGCGCCCTACTGCGTGATCCTTTCTGGGCAATTCACGCGGCAACCGAGATCGGATTGGAGCCCCCTCTGCCCATCCCGACCTATGCACGCGCGAGCGGGCCCTACCACCGCGGCTTCTGACCGGCTTCGGCTGCCACAGCAGGACTAAGGAGGCCCCCTTGACATAGCCCATAGGGTCAGCTTTCATATTCGTATACGATTTTATATCTAATAAGGAGAAGGTTTGGAGCAGGTCAACGACGACACCCTGGCAGGAGCACGCAAGGTGATCGCTGTGCACATCAACTACCCCAGCCGCGCAGCCCAGCGCGGCCGCACCCCGGCGCAGCCCTCCTACTTCCTGAAGCCGTCGTCGTCGCTGTCCCTGACCGGAACCGCCGTCGAACGCCCCTCCGGCTGCGAACTCCTCGGCTACGAGGGCGAAATTGCCATCATCATCGGCAAGGCAGCCCGCCGCGTCGGGGTCGAAGACGCCTGGGGCCACGTCGCCGCGGTCACGGCCAGCAACGACCTCGGCGTGTACGACCTCCGCTATGCGGACAAGGGGTCCAACCTCCGGTCCAAGGGCGGCGACGGCTTCACCCCGGTGGGCCCGGCACTGATCCCGGCAGACGCCGTCGACCCCGCCAGCCTGCGCATCCGCACCTGGCACAACGGCGACCTGGTGCAGGACGACACCACCAAAGACCTGCTCTTCCCGTTCGCCCGGCTCGTGGCGGACCTGTCCCAGCTGCTCACCCTCGAGGAAGGGGACATCATCCTCACCGGGACGCCGGCCGGCGCGTCCGTGGCCGTACCCGGCGATGTCCTGGAAGTTGAAGTCAGTACGGCTGATGGGGCGCTGAGCACCGGCCGCCTCACCACCGCTGTTAAGGAAGGCACGACGGCGTTCGCTGAGTTTGGTGCCCAACCCAAGGCCGATGACCTTCAGCGCGAAGAGGCGTACGGTTCGCGGGAAGCGGCAGGCCTTCCGGCTGTTTCTTCGGAGGCTGCCGCCTCGGTCCTGACCCCGGAGCTGAAGGCCAAGCTGGAGAGCGTCTGCACCGCCACGCTGTCCTCCCAGCTGCGCAAGCGCGGCCTGAACAACGTCAGCATCGACGGGCTGACCGCCACCCGCCCCGACCGCAAGGTGGTGGGCCTGGCCCGGACCCTGCGCTACGTGCCCAACAGGGAAGACCTGTTCAAGACCCACGGCGGCGGCTTCAACGCCCAGAAGCGGGCCATCGACTCGGTCAACGAAGGCGAAGTCCTGGTCATGGAAGCCCGTGGCGAGAAGGGCACCGGAACCATCGGCGACATCCTTGCCCTCCGCGCCCAGGTCCGCGGCGCCGCGGCCATCATCACCGACGGCGGCGTCCGCGACTTCTCCGCCGTGGCCGCCATGGAACTGCCCACCTATTACTCCAACCCGCACCCCGCCGTGCTGGGCCGGCGCCACATCCCGTGGGACACCGACATCACCGTCGCCTGCGGCGGCACCACGGTACAGCCCGGCGACATCATCGTGGCGGACTCGGACGGCATCCTGGTGATCCCGCCGGCCCTGGCCGAGGAAGTCGCCAACGACTCGATCGCCCAGGAACGCGAAGAGGTTTTCATCGCGGAAATGGTTGAGCAGGGCCACAGCGTGGACGGGCTCTACCCGCTCAACGCCGAATGGCGCAAGAAGTATGAGGAGTGGGAAGCAATGGGAAGCAGGCAAACCCAATGACTGAAACAGTCAGCGCCAGGGCTGCCGAGAGCATTACTGACGGCACCGCCGGCAGCAAGTCCGAGCAGGCCTACCAGGCCATCAAGGCGCGAATCGTGGAAGGCACCTACACGCCCGGCTACCGGCTGGTCCTGGCCGCCATCGCCAAGGACCTCGGCTTCAGCGTTGTCCCGGTCCGGGAAGCGATCCGCCGGCTCGAGGCCGAAGGCCTGGTGAAGTTCGAACGCAACGTCGGGGCCACCGTGGCGGGCATCGACCCCACCGAGTACCTCTACACGATGCAGACCCTGAGCATCGTGGAGGGTGCAGCCACGGCATTGTCCGCGCCGCTGGTCGGCGAAGCGGACATTGCCCGGGCCCGCGCCGTGAACGAGGAGATGCGGGAGTGCCTGAAGCACTTTGACCCCGTACGTTTCACCCGGCTCAACCAGGACTTCCACAGCGTCCTGTTCGAGTCCTGCCCCAACCCGCACATCCTGGACCTCGTCCACCGCGGCTGGAACCGGCTCGCATCACTGCGGTCCTCAACGTTCCGCTTCGTTCCCGGCCGCGCCCACCAGTCCGTGGACGAACACGAGGCCCTGCTCCGGCTCATTGAATCCGGCGCCGACGCCGACACCATCGAAAAAGCAGCACGACGCCACCGCTCCGCCACCCTGGACGCCTACCTCGCCCAAACCAACTAGACCCCCGACAACAGTTAGGACTTCAACGATGACGACCTCCGTAGAAACCACCAAGCACCACATCCCGGAAAATCTGCCCACCCATCTCCAGCACTTCATCGACGGCAAGTTCGTGGACTCCGTGGGCGGGACGACCTTCGATGTACAGGACCCGGTATCGAACGAGAACTACGCCACTGTCGCGTCAGCCCAGCCGGAAGACGTCGACCTCGCCGTTGCAGCAGCAAAGCGCGCCTTCAAGGAAGGCCAGTGGTCGAAGATGCTGCCCCGCGAACGCTCCCGGGTGCTGCACAAGATTGCCGACATCGTCGAATCGCGGGACGATGAACTGGCTCTCCTCGAAAGCTTCGACTCCGGCCTTCCGATCACCCAGGCCAAGGGCCAGGCACGCCGCGCGGCGGAGAACTTCCGCTTTTTCGCCGACCTCATCGTCGCGCAAGAGGACAACGCGTTCAAGGTGCCCGGCCGGCAGCTCAACTATGTGAACCGCAAACCGATCGGCGTCGCGGCCCTCATCACTCCGTGGAACGTCCCGTTCATGCAGGAGTCCTGGAAGCTCGCTCCGGCAATCGCGACCGGCAACACCGTGGTTATGAAGCCGGCCAGCTACACCCCGCTCTCCGCTGTACTGTGGCCCGAGATCTTCCGCGAGGCCGGCCTGCCCGACGGCGTCTTCAACCTGATCTTCGGCTCCGGCGGCGTCGCGGGCGACTACCTGGTGAAGCATCCGGACGTCCCAATCGTCTCCTTCACCGGTGACAGCTCAACTGGTGCGACCATCTCGACCGCGGCCGCCCCCCAGTTCAAGAGCCTCTCGCTCGAACTCGGCGGAAAGAGCCCGGCCATCGTATTCGCCGACGCCGAGATCGATGCCGCTCTCGATGCCACCGTCTTCGGTGTGTTCAGCCTGAATGGCGAGCGTTGCACCGCTGGCAGCCGTGTGCTGGTACAGCGAGACATTTACGACGACTTCGTGGCCCGGTTCGCCGAGCGGGCGAAGAACATCGTGGTGGGCCTCCCGAGCGATCCCAAGACCGAAGTCGGGTCGCTCGTGCACCCGAACCACTTCGATAAGGTCATGGAATACATCGAGATCGGCAAGACCGAGGGCCGGCTGCTGGCCGGCGGCGGCCGCGCCGATGGATTCCCGAAGGGCAACTACGTTGCACCGACCGTTTTTGCCGATGTCTCCCCCGATGCCCGGATCTTCCAGGAGGAGATCTTCGGACCGGTCGTCGCGATTACCCCCTTTGACACTGATGAAGAGGCGCTGGCCCTGGCGAACAACACCAAGTATGGCCTGGCGGCCTACGTCTGGACCTCAAACCTGAAGCGTGCGCACAACTTCGCACACGCCATTGAGTCGGGCATGGTGTGGCTGAACTCGAACAACGTCCGTGACCTGCGCACGCCGTTCGGGGGTGTGAAGGCGTCCGGCTTGGGCCGTGAGGGCGGCTACCGCTCGGTTGACTTCTACACCACCCAGCAGTCGGTCCAGATCACCCTCAACGAGGCCCACTCCCCCAAATTCGGCAACGTCCAAGACGCAGCCGACACCAGCGACAGCTAACCCCTTCCCACCTTTCGAAGAAGAGAGAACATCATGACCAACTTCGTTCCCACCCCCACCGTCCCGGCACCGGACATCGTCCGCTGCGCCTACATGGAAATCGTGGTCACGGACCTCGCCAAGTCCCGCGAGTTCTACGTCGGCGTCCTCGGCCTTCACGTCACCGAGGAAGACGAGAACACCATCTACCTCCGCTCCCTGGAGGAGTTCATCCACCACAACCTGGTGCTCCGCCAGGGACCCATCGCCGCCGTCGCCGCCTTCGCCTACCGCGTGAAGTCCGCGGCTGAGGTGGACGCCGCGGAGGCCTACTACAAGGAACTCGGTTGCCGCACCGAGCGCCGCAAGGAAGGCTTCACCAAGGGCATCGGCGACTCCGTCCGCGTCGAGGACCCGCTGGGCTTCCCGTACGAGTTCTTCTACGAGACCGAGCACGTCGAGCGCCTCACCCAGCGCTACGACCTCTACTCCGCCGGTGAACTGGTCCGCCTGGACCACTTCAATCAGGTCACCCCGGACGTTCCCCGCGGCCGCGCCTACCTGGAGGACCTCGGCTTCCGCGTCTCCGAGGACATCAAGGATTCAGACGGCGTCACTTACGCCGCGTGGATGCACCGCAAGCAGACCGTCCACGACACCGCCCTCACCGGCGGCAACGGCCCGCGCATGCACCACGTCGCCTTCGCCACGCACGAGAAGCACAACATCATCCAGATCTGCGACAAGATGGGCGCCCTGCGCATCAGCGACCGGATCGAACGCGGCCCCGGCCGGCACGGCGTCTCCAACGCGTTCTACCTCTACATCCTGGACCCGGACGGCCACCGCATCGAGATCTACACCCAGGACTACTACACGGGCGACCCGGACAACCCCACCATCACCTGGGACGTCCACGACAACCAGCGCCGCGACTGGTGGGGCAACCCCGTCGTTCCCTCCTGGTACACCGAGGCCTCCCTGGTCCTGGACCTGGACGGCAACCCGCAGCCGGTCATCGAACGCACCGACGCCTCCGAAATGGCCGTCACAGTGGGCGCCGACGGCTTCTCCTACACCCGAAAGGAAGGGTCCTCCGAAGACGACCGGACGGGCTTCAAGCTGGGAGCCCAGGTCTAACGTGACCGGGTGGCCGGTTCCGTACCGCAACAGCGGGACCGGCCACCCTCACGAGCGACAGCCCCACCCCTTGAGGAGCGCACAAATGCTTGAACCAAAGATGATTGAGGCCATTGCGGACGAGCTGGTGGAAGCCGGCCGGACCCGCACCCCTGTGCCCCGCCTGACTGCCCGCTACCCGGACATGACGGTGGAGGACTCCTACGCGGTGCAGCAGCTGTGGCGGCGCCGGAACGAGGACGCCGGCCGGACCCTGGTGGGGCGCAAGATCGGCCTCACGTCCAAGGCCATGCAGGCCGCCACCGGCATCACCGAACCGGACTACGGCGCCATCTTCGATGACATGGTGCTCGAAACCGGCTGCTCCGTAGAGTGGGACCGCTACACCCATCCGCGGGTTGAGGTGGAGCTGGCGTTCGTCCTGAAGGACGGGCTCAAGGGTCCGGGCTGCACCATCTTCGACGTCCTGAACGCTACCGACTACGTGGTTCCGGCCCTCGAGATCCTCGATTCCAGGATCGAGATGGAGGGCCGGACCATCGTGGACACCATCTCCGACAACGCCGCCATGGGCGCCATGGTGGTGGGCGGCCGCCCGGTGAAGCCGGACGCCGTCGACCTCCGCTGGGTCTCCGCGATCCTCTACAAGAACCAGACAGTGGAGGAAACCGGCGTCGCAGCAGGCGTCCTGGACCACCCGGCCAACGGTGTGCACTGGCTGGCCAACAAGATCGCCGCGCACGGGGACAGCATGAAGGCCGGTGACATCATCCTCGCAGGATCCTTCACCCGCCCGCTCTGGGTCCACAAGGGCGACACCGTCCACGCCGACTACGGACCCCTCGGGAGCGTCACATGCCGCTTCGAATAGAGGACACGTTCCGGGACGCGCTCCGCCATCAAAACGGTAAAGCAGGCAGGCCGCTGGCCGGGATGTGGGTGTGCTCCGGCAGCCCGCTGATCGCCGAACTCTGCGCCGGGTCAGGGCTGGACTGGCTCCTGGTGGACGCTGAACACAGCCCCAACGGGCTCGAATCCATCCTGTCCCAGCTCCAGGCGATCCACGGCTACCCGGTCCACACCCTGGTCCGGCCGCCGGTGAACGACACGGTGCTGATCAAGCAGTACCTGGACCTTGGCGTGCAGAACCTGCTGGTCCCCATGGTCAATTCCGTGGCCGAGGCGGAAGCGGCGGTGGCAGCGACCCGCTACCCGCCGCACGGTGTGCGCGGGGTCGGTTCGGCTCTGGCCCGCGCGGCCCGCTGGAACCGGGTCCCGGACTACCTCGCCCGTGCATCGGAGACGGTCAGCGTCACCGTCCAGATTGAATCGACGGCTGCGGTTGAGGCCGTGGAGGACATCCTGAAGGTCGACGGCGTGGATGCCATCTTCTTGGGGCCCTCCGACCTCGCCGCGTCGATGGGGCTGCTGGGACAGCAGGAACACCCCGAGGTGCGTGCCGCCGTCGAACACTGCCTGGCCGCCGCGAAAGCGGCCGGCAAACCCGCCGGCGTCAACGCCTTCGCCCCCGCCACCGCCCGTGCCTATCTCGACGCCGGTGCCGCCTTCATCCTGGTGGGCGCCGACGTCGCCATCCTGGCCCGAGGCTCAGAAGCCCTCGCCGCCGAGTACGTCCGCAGGAATGACGTAAACCCGGCCGACGGCCCGTCCCGCGCCAGCTACTGACCCCGGTGGTTGGGCCCGCCAAACCTCTTCCAGGACAGACCCAACCACCGGCCCCTATACTTCCCAAGGAGACTCCCGCATGAACACTTCCCCCGCACTCTTCCCTGCCATCTCTCCCGAGCGTGAGGTTCAGCTCCTCACGTCCGTGCCCACCGGCCTGCTCATCGGCGGCCAGTGGCGGGACGCGTCCGACGGCGGCACGTTCGACGTGCACGACCCCGCCACCGGGGAGGTACTCGCCACCCTCGCCTCGGCCACCAGCGCGGACGCCCTCGCCGCACTCGACGCAGCGGACGCGGTACAGGCCTCCTGGGCCCGCACCGCACCCCGGGTACGGGCCGAAATCCTGCGCCGCGCCTTTGACCTGGTCACCGAACGCGCCGAGGACTTCGCGCTGCTGATGACCCTCGAAATGGGCAAGCCGCTGGCCGAAGCCCGCGGCGAGGTCGCCTACGGGGCCGAGTTCCTGCGCTGGTTCTCCGAAGAAGCGGTACGCGATTATGGCCGGTACCTCACCACCCCGGAGGGTAAGAACAAGATCCTGGTTCAGCACAAACCCGTCGGGCCTTGTCTGCTCATCACGCCGTGGAACTTCCCGCTCGCGATGGCCACTCGCAAGGTCGCCCCCGCCATCGCCGCCGGATGCACCATGGTCCTGAAACCCGCCAAGCTCACCCCGCTCACCGCCCAGTACTTCTCCCAGACCATGCTCGACGCCGGCCTGCCCGCCGGCGTCCTCAACGTCGTCTCCTCCTCATCCGCCTCCGGAATCTCCGGGCCGCTGCTCGCTGACCCGCGCCTGCGCAAGGTCTCCTTCACCGGCTCCACCCCCGTGGGCAAGCGGCTCATGGCCGACGCCGCGCAGAACGTCCTGCGCACCTCCATGGAACTCGGCGGCAACGCACCCTTCATCGTGTTCGAGGATGCTGACCTCGACGCCGCCGTCGAAGGGGCCATGGCTGCCAAGATGCGGAACATGGGCGAGGCCTGCACCGCAGCCAACCGTTTCCTCGTCCACGAATCCGTGGCACAGGAGTTTACCCGCAAGTTCGCCGCCGCCATGAAGGCCCTGGCCACTGGCCGCGGCACGGAAGCGACCACAAACGTTGGCCCGCTGATCGATGCCGGCGCCCGCGATGACGTGCACGCTTTGGTGAGCGCCGCTGTCGATGCCGGAGCAGTTGCTGTCACCGGCGGCGCACCGGTTGACGGTCCCGGGTACTTTTATCAGCCCACCGTCCTCGCCGACGTGCCCAACGACGCCGCGATCCTGGGTCAGGAGATCTTCGGCCCCGTCGCCCCGGTCACCACCTTCACCAGCGAGGAGGACGCCATTCGGCTGGCCAACGCCTCGGAGTACGGGCTCGCATCCTACCTCTACAGCCGCGACTTCAACCGGCTGCTGCGCGTCGCCGAGCAGATCGAGTTCGGCATGGTCGGCTTCAACGCCGGGGTTATCTCCAACGCCGCGGCACCCTTCGGCGGCGTCAAGCAGTCCGGGCTCGGCCGCGAAGGCGGCTCAGAGGGCATCGCCGAATACACCACCACCCAGTACATCGGCATCGCAGACCCCTATAAGAGCTAAGCCCAGCATCAACGATCGATCCTCAAAGGTTTCAGACGATTCGAACGCCTGGGTAGATGCCAAAGCGCTCCACCGTTCTTTAGCGGACACCCCAAAACCCGAAAGCTTGTCCACCTCGAGGCCACTGGAAGAGCCTATTCTCAGGTGCCCCGTGCTTGGCAAAATCAATTGGAGGAAAAATGCCCCGAGGCCGGCCACTGCTACGCACACACCATGAAACGGAGAGTCCCCATCCGACTTTCTTGCCCCCTCATAACGCCGACTACATTCGTGACTGGGCAACGTTGGCCACGGACGAACAAGTATTCATCGTGGAGAACGACGGTCCTGAACTTTCCGGTCGCGTTGATGCGGTGACCGAAGACGGTCTAATCCTTTGGCTGCAGCTTAACAGGGGTGAAGGACGCCGATTATTTATCCACGGGGATGCCGTATTCGTCTGGCGTGTTCCTGTAGGCGAATAGCACGCGGCGCACGGCTTTGATAGTGGTCGTAGGCGATGAGTGAGCGCTTGCGGGGTACGTTGATGCGCCAGTTGTGCCAGATGCCGGCGGCGAGGGCCAGGAGTCTGGCTGCCACCCGGGCGTAGACGCCGGCCATGGTCCGGCCGCCGTGGTCTTTGAGGCCGAGTTGGCCCTTGAGGGTATCAACGACGGATTCGATTCATTGCCGGATGCCGCCGAGTTTGCCGAAGCGGGGTTTCTCGTCCTTGCAGTCCGGGCGGATCAGGTGCGCGCCGAGGTCCTCGGTGATGAACCGTTCGAAGTCGCGGCCGGCGAAGCCTTTGTCTCGAGTGTTTAGTTGAGTGTTCACAACCCCGGCCCAACACTCTCCGCCTTACTTTAAAAGCTCCTGCGCCCCGCAACGGCAATAGGACTTACCCATCTAGTCCTATGTCCAGAAGGACCTATATTCGGATACGTGGTTGAGTAGGCTACATCTAGAGCTGTTCCATGGCGCCGGAAGAGCGGCCTCCAGGCTGCGTCGAATCCGAAGGGATGAGTTCCGGGCGAAGGGGGCTTACTGCCTCAACTGCAACCATTCGCTCGAGAATTCGGAATTCATGCGGGACGTCTCCAGGAACTACAACGACGTCCCCCGCAGAAGCTACAAATGTTTCATGCCCGATTACGACCTCAATTTTTCCTTCTATAAGGAAAGTCAGTTGTTCCGCGTCATGACGGTGCATGGCGATCACAGCGCCACTTGGAGCGATAGCGCGGACGAGTTGTATTCCTTCGCCCGTGACGACACGGAGGTCTGGCCCGGTTTCAGTCATGCCGGGAAGTAGCGTTCGGCTCAGGTTGTTCGCCGAAAGTACGCCTCTAAAAGCTGACAATTTATCTCCTTAGTTGTGACAGCCGGCCGTTGGCCAAATTGCTTGCACGAATTTTTGGGTCGGGACAAGAAGTGTTTGATGAATCCACTCGAGTTTGTAAAGGCACGGCTTTCGACGTCCTGGAAAGGATGAGGACATTCGGATCAAGCAACGGGTGCAACACCAAAGCCGGCAAAATGTGCACATCGGACTGCGTCCGATTCCGGCAGGAAAAATTGCACCTTCGCCTGCAGTACGTGTGAAAGGGTGATGAGGGCGCGGACGCCCTCAGATGAGGAACCGCCGGCCAAGCCAAAAAGCGAGTAGACGCGCGAGTGTGGCAACCGCCGTCGGCTCATTAGTGCAACTTGCATTGGTGTCATTGGGTCGGGCATCGCGGAGAGCTTGCTTCGCTCAGTCCCACGAGTTGGACCAGGCCACCCAAAAGTGAGTGAGCTCGAAAGCCCAAAATTCGGACGGCTTGCCTGAGAGCCCGGAGAGTTGCGGGAGCTGCCGGACCCACCGTGTCACTCAGGCATCGTGTGAGACGTGGCTTTTTTGTTTAGCGCTACCAAACATAACTTCTTTGGCCAGTTGTTTAAGGCGTTCCCCCGAGGACGCCGGGCCTCCAATGCGGTAAGTCCCGTCGGCAGCATGGGCAAGCAGCGTAGGGTAGGCGTGGATGCCGAGCTGGCGCACTTCCTGCTGTTCAGCGACGGCCTTCTGGCGCGTCTGGGAATCGTAAAAACTGCTTACGACCTTTGAACTGTCCAGGCCATGATCCTGCGCAATCTCAATGTAGGTAGAAACATCGCTTAAGTCCTGGCCGTACTTGTAGAACGCGGTTTGCATCGCATGCGCCATTTGAAGGTCATCACCCCCGGAGTCTTTGAGCGCAACGAGGCCGACGGCGGCGGCATCAGAATTCATAATGAAGTCGCCGTCTTCCAGGAGCTTGACGTAGGGATCTCCGAAGAGTGCACCGGTCAACTGGGCGATCCTTGCATTCGCGTTTGGTATATGCGGGTAATCCCGCAGGGCCGCAATCGCTGAAGCGGGAAAGAGGCCACCACTGATGACACGGAGTTCCACCCACTCTTCTGCAGCCAATTCCGTGACGGCTGGTGCAAAACCGTAGCACCAGCCGCAGTACGCGTCGAAAACGTACGTGAACCTCACCTGGACGCACCTCCAACTATCAGCCGATGGTGTCTTTCCAGGAAAAGGAACCGCGGTTTCAGCTTGGAGTTCAAAGCCTGGGCATCCTTGCCGGAAGTTTGATTCTTCATTACTCGGCCGGCTCCACTGAAGGGAGCTCACATGGAATGAAACGCTCTCCAGGCTTCTGGAAGCTGGTGGCGAATGCAAGGCAGTGGATGCGCTCGGTTCCTGTGGCGCGGATGGTGTGACGTGCATTTCGATCGATTTTGATGAGATCCCCAGGGCGAACGTGGGCCGCCTCCATCTCGATCTGCATGACTCCTTCGCCGCTGAGTACGTAGTAGAACTCGTAGGTGTCGTGATAGTGGGGCTCCAGTTGAGCTCCAGGATCGACTGTGAACTCCCCGATGAAGTCCAGGAAGGACCCAGGCAGTTCTGTTTCCTTCCGCATGCTGCCTTCCGGCACCAGCCAAGTGATACCAACACCGTGGACTATCTCGTTCTCGCCAGCATCAGCGCGCGTGACAAACGTGCCCGTCTGCTCCTTTAGCTGGCTTTGGGTGCTTTTGGCAGTGTTGTCGCTCATTACAGTGGCCTTTCTGATAAGCCCGCAGGCTATTGGTGGTTAGAAGCTAGTGCTCAGGGCACCATCGACGTCGAGGATCTCGCCGGTTACGTACGACATATCGTCGGAGACGAGGGCCAGGGCTACTGTTGCGATTTCATGCGACGTTGCGTACCGGTGTACCGGGATCTTCGCTTCGAGCCCCCTGCGGGTGCTGTCCGGATCGGTGGGCGAAACTGCCGCATGAAAGACGTCATTCATGGGCGTATCAATAAGCCCGGGTGCGATCGCATTGACTCTTACGCCATGTTCGGCTGCTTCGAGTGCAGCCACTTGCGTCAGCGCATGCACTGCTGCCTTTGAGGCACAGTAGGCGCCGTAATTGGGAACACCTCGATTGCCAAGGATCGATCCCGTGTTGACGACAGCTCCTTGCCGGCGGGGGATCATGTGCCGCAGTACGTGCTTCATGACGTGGAATGCTCCGAGGGTATTGATGTTGATGACCTTGAGGACCTCCTCGGTGCCCAGTTCGGTGATCGACTTCATTGGCGCACCAATTCCCGCGTTGTTCAGGCACGCGTCGATGGATCCGAAACGGTCCACCCCACGGGCGACAGCTTCCTGGACGGAGTCCTCATCGCTGACGTCAACGGCAATGGTGAGTATGCGATCCGCAGGAAGGTCGTGCGCGAGCGTTTTCAGGCGCTCTTCGGCAAGGTCCAGGGCAACGACGTTGTACCCCCGCTCAATTGCGGCTACGACGGCGGCTTGCCCCACCCCTCCTGCTGCACCAGTGATGAGGATGGTGTGCGACTGTTTTCCGGTCATTTAATGTCACTTTCGCATTGAGTTGTGTCCAGGACTAAACGGCGGAGAATCCACCATCAACGACAACTTCGGAACCGGTCATAAAGGATGACTCATCAGAAGCCAGGAAGAGTACCGCAGAGGAGACCTCTTCCGGTTCGGCGGCCCGCTCCATGACGGTGGTTCCGAGGATTTCCTTCGCGATGGCTGGATCGCCGGTGAGAACTGGCGCGGTCATCGGAGTGCTGATCACACCGGGGAAAACGGCATTAACCCGGATGCCATAGGTGTGAAGCTCGGTGGCTGCGGCCCGGCTGAAGGCTCGCACCGCGCCCTTCGAAGCAGAGTAGGCGATCGCGTCGGGTGCTCCTACCAGGGCGTAGAGCGACGAGATATTGACGATTGACCCACCCCCGGCGAGCTTCATGGCTGGCAGGATGTGTTTGCACCCGAGGAATACGCTTTTCGCGTTCACCGCCATGTGCCAGTCCCAGAGTGTTTCGTCCGTTTTCTCCAGCATGGCGAGCGTAAGTACCCCCGCGTTGTTCACCAGGACGTCGACCCGTCCGAACTGCTCGATTGAAGCCTCCACCACCCTGGACCAGTCTTCTCCGCTGGCAACGTCGTGCTGATGAAAGACTGCGATTCCTCCCCTGTCCAGAATCAGTTGGGCAGTCTCTCGACCCTGTCCCTCGTTGAGGTCGGTCACGATGACGGCGGCTCCTTCCTTGGCAAGGAGTTGCGCGTGTGCGCGCCCCATTCCCTGACCAGCGCCGGTGACCAGAACTACCTTTTCCTGCATGCGCCCCATAGATGCTCCTCTCGGCTTTTTCTGTATTGACTAGAGTTGGCGTTCCCCGAGCGCATCCACCATCTCCTCGTCGGGCATGGCATCGTCAAGGGCCGGCTGGTCCAGTTCGCCGTTCGTGGTCGCACCAAAGTACTGAACAGGCCGCCGGCGTGAGGGGTTGAACAGGAGTCTGGTCACATCGGGCCGGGCGTAGTGTCCTGCTGGGTCGGCCGCTGCCTTCGCGATAGAGATAAGGCTCAGGTCCAATTCTGCATAAAGGATGCCTTCTTCGTCCTCCGGCAGCGGTGTGGCAAGGTCTGAACCGTCGGGCCCGAATATCCGGCTGGCGCCCCCTCCGGGGAGGAGCAGTTCCTTCTTAGCGGGGGTGTCGGCCAGCATCTCGATAATGTCTTGGGAAATGGGCATCCAGGACGCGAGCACAAAGCAGCCTCCCTCTGCGGCGTACATGCGCGAGGCTGCGGTATTCAGCTCAGCCCCAAGAGCGTACGCGTGGTTGCCGTACAGCGAGGCACTTGGCCAGCTGGCGACGTGGATCTGTTCGTTCTGGCTGTACATAGCGAACTTGTTCAGCGGCTGGAAGTGTTCCCAACAGGACAGGGCGCCGAGGCGGCCGAGTTCGGTGTCGTGGACGGCCAGGTCGCTGCCATCGCCTTCCCCGAATACGGTGCGTTCGACGTGGGTCGGCTTGAGTTTGCGGCGGGCGGCGATGAGTTTGCCGCGGTTGTCGATCAGCATTTGGCCGATGTACAGGCTTGCTGCGTCGCGTTCGCTGTAGCCAAGCACGACGTGAATGTCGTTATCGCGTGCAGCGCGGCGAATTTTCAGGTCGTGCTCGCTTCCTACTACCAGCGAGTTGTCCACGTACCGCTGAACCCACTGGAAGGCCCATGCCTGGGAATCCAACCAGGACCAGTAGGGGTAGCCGGGGATCCACGTTTCAGGGAACGCGATCAGCTTTGCGCCGTTGCGGGCTGCTTCTTCGATCAGGTCGATGGTCTTGTTAACCGTTGCATCGATGTCAAGGTAGGCCGGCGTTGCCTGCACGGCCGCTGCGGTGAATTTGGGGTAGGTGATGCTCATAAGAATGTCCTTTATACGAAATGTCGTGGGTGGGTTTGTTCTTACTGTCGGAGGCTCTTCTCGCGTCCGTAAAGCAGCACTAGGACGAGGAAGATGAGTCCGTACAAGACCTGCCGCCACGCAGGAGAGAGATCGAGGGCGGTAAGGAATGCCGTCAACACCGTTAGCAGGAGTGCGCCCGCCGTAGTGCCCCAGAAGCTGCCTACACCTCCGGCGAGCAGCGTTCCACCGACTACGACGGCGGCGATGCTCAGCAACGTGTATTGATTGCCGATGGACAAACTGACGGACCCGGCATAACCGGTCAGGACGACGCCGCCAATGCCGCCAGCGAAGCCAGCCAGTCCGTAGGTAAGAATGACAACGGATTTCACGTCCATCCCTGACCACCGCGCGGCAGCGCGGTTGGAGCCGGTCGCGAAAAGGCTCTTCCCAAACTTGGTACGGTTCATTCCAGCCCAAACCGCGATGGCTAGTATGACCAGGGCGTAGGTCACGGCCGGCAGCCCCAGGAGTACAGGCTGGCGCACGAAAGCAACGAGTTCCGGCGAGGGGCCGCCGCTGGGACTGCCGTTCGTCAGCACGAGTGAGAGCCCGGCGAGGACACCGCTGATGGCGAGGGTGACGATGAGCGGAGGAAGCTTCAAAACAACGATTCCGGCGCCATTGGCGAGCCCCACAATTGCGCTGGCGGCGACAGCTGCAACGATGCCGAAGGCCGTGTTTCCCGACGTACTGTTGATCACCGCGGCCGTAATGACGGCGGAGAGGGTGAGAACCGCCCCCACTGACAAGTCCAGTCCCTCACCGCCGGAGATAACAACCAGTGTCTGGCCGAGGCTTATCAGGGCCAGGAGAGTCGCGATAGTGAGAATCGAGACGGCCTGTCCAGGGCTGGTGAAACCGGGGGCAAAGATGCCGCCTACCAAGAACAGCGCCACAGCAACTACGAGAGCTAGACCGGGGGCACCGAAACGGCGGAAGAGCAGATCTCGGACTGCGGCCTTGCGCGCCACTACTGGGACAGCAGGCTGCTCGACCGTCTGAGGAGTTGCCTGGGTCATTGGAGGGCTTCTTTCCGGAGGGCTTTTCGCGCTGCCACCGCACCGAGATACAGCCGCAGGCTGTTGAGCGACAAGGCGATGAGGATTGCAACGCCGTAGGCCAGTTGCTGCCAGGAAGGCGGGATGGAAGCTATCGAGATCATGGTCTGGAGTAATCCGAGACTCAGGGCGGCAAAAACGGTTCCAAGAAGGCCACCTTGGCCACCGGACAAGCTGGTTCCTCCGACAATCGCAGCGACAACAGCCGGAAGGACGAGCGTCAGTCCGGCCGTCGGATCTGCCGTTCCTGTCGTAAGGACAAGGGCCATCGCGGCGAAGGCAGCGAATACGCCTGCAAGTATGAAGGCGGCCGACCGTACCCGTCTCACGGGCACGGCGCTTGAATAGGCCGTCTGAGGGGAAGCGCCAGTGGCATACAAGAAGTCACGAAAGCGCGTCCGCATTACCCAGCCCCAGACGAGCAAGATCACTACTGTGATGAGGATTGTGTTGGAAATGAAGAGGTTGTCCGCGTTGAAGGCGAGGACGAGATCGAGGGGAACCTCTCCCCCGGGAGCCGGTTGAATCACCAGTGCAAGACCGCCGAACACGAAACTGCTGCCGAAGGTGGCAATGATCGGTTGTAGGCGGAAGAAGGCGATCGCAACTGCGTTAGCCGCGCCGCCCGCGGCCCCAACCAAAAGCACCAAAAGAGCGCCGGCAAGAACATCTCCCGGGCTGGAATCAGCCTTGACGACCTGGACAGCGACGGCGCTGCAGAGGCAGGCCAGAGCGCCGATGGAGAGGTCGATGCCGCCGGAGATCAGGACGATTGTCTGCCCCAGAGCGAGAAGGATCAATGGCAGGGATGTTCGGATGGTGCCGTTGAACGCGAAGAGCGACGTTGACCCAGGCGCGAAGATCAAATACACGACGAGCAGCACCGCCAGGAGCAGGGCAGAAAGTGCCCAGGCGGGGACTTCCCGTCTGGATCGTTGGCGAACCGGGCGTGGGAAGGTGGAAAGTATTGTGCTACCGGACATCGATGTTTCCTTCTTCCTCGCTGTGGCGGATCCCCATGGATGCGGACACAAGGGCCTGTTTGGTTAAGTGGCGTCCCTTCAGTTCCGCCACCACCCCGCCGTCGTGGAACACCAGCACCCGATCGGCCAGGTCGAGCAGCTCTTCGTCCTCACTGGAGTAGAGGAGGATTGCAGTACCTTGACGCCTGAGCTCCCGCAGTGTGACGTAGATCTGCTGCTTCGTCATCACGTCGACGCCCTTAGTGGGATCGTCAAGAATCAGAACTGACGGTTCGTTGACCAAGGCGCGCGCCAGGAGCACTTTCTGCGCGTTGCCGCCACTGAGCGACGACAGGGGGTGATCCAGGCTCGCTCGCTTCACTCCGAGCTTGTCAGCAAAGCCTGTCGCTGTTGACGACACCGTACGGGCCCGCAGAACCGGCCCAAAACGTGACCAAGCAGTCGCAAGCAGGTTTTCCTGAATCGACCTCTGGCTAAAGGCGAGTTCCTTCCGGTCGCCACCTACATAGTGGACGCCCGCACGCATGGCATCACCGGGCGAACGGAACTTCGTGGGCTGCTTTTCGATTTCGAGATCGCCGCTGAGGCTTTGGTGCCCGCCGCCGATCGCCCGCAGCAACGCGCTTTGTCCCTGCCGCTGAAGGCCGCCGAACCCCAGGATCTCTCCACGCCGGAGCTGGAGGGTTGTACTGGTAATGCCCTTCGCTGAGAAGTCTCGCAAGGCCAGTACCGGCTCGCCGGTCCGCGCTGAGGCTTCCGCTGTTCCTGTTGGAACACCACCAGCTTCGGAATGCCCCGTCATAGCACTGACCACGGCTTCCCGAGTGACATCTTGAGTCGAGCACGCCAAAACGGTCCGGCCCCCGCGTATAACGCAAACTTCGTGGGAAATCGTGAAGACCTCCTCCATTCGGTGGGAGACAAAGATGATTCCCATGCCAGCGGAGCCCCACTCGCGCATCAGCTCGAACAGCCGGGACACCTGGGATCGGTCGAGTGTGGAGGTTGCTTCGTCGAGAATGAGCAATTTCGGCTGGCGGGCAATCGCCTTCAGGATTTCCACGAGCTGGCACTCGTCCGGGGACAGCTCGGACACCCGAGTTTGGGGTCCCACATTTTCCCGGCTGACATCCGCGAAAAGCTCAAGAAGCGGCTTTGTCGCGGCATCCTGGCGCTTGGAAAGGCTCCCCCGGGTCTTCGGGAGGTTGGGCTGGGCACCCAGCCAGATGTTCTGTGCCACGGTCATGCTGGGCACAAGGCTCAGTTCCTGTGCCACGGCGACCACACCCAGTTTTTGCGCCACCATAGGGGAACGGGGCACGAATGGTTCGGAGGCGAACTCGATATGCCCCTCGTTGGCAGACGCGGCACCTGTGAGAATCTTGGTCAGTGTGCTCTTTCCAGAGCCGTTGGCCCCAAGCAGCGCAACTACCTGCCCCTCGTTGACACTGATGTCAACGGAATCGAGCGCGCGCGTAGCGCCGTAGTCCTTCCGGATTCCCTGAGCGGTCAACAATTCGTTCATTAGTCTCTCCTCGGATGGGAGCTCCGGTGCCGGCACTTCCTGGTGCCGGCACCTCCAATTCGGCTCCTAGCGGAACCAGAGGCTCAGAGCCTGGTCCTGCGTGATGTTGTTGACGTCTACGTTGTTCGCGTCAGGGACGTCCTTGACGAGGTCTACGTACTTGTCAAAGTTTTCCGCGGTGATTTCGCCGCGGGGCAGCGTGATCTTGTTGTCCTTGAGGTTCTTGCCCTGCAGCAGACCCATGGCCACGTGGACGCCGGCCTGACCTTGGGCGGCGGGCTGGATGAGGTTGCCCACAAAGAACTTGAAATCGGGGTGTTCGGTCTTGACCTTGGCTGCAAGTCGTAACCATCCGGCAGTCGCTTCACCGTTGATCGGCGGGAGGGGGTTCGTCCCGGCTGAGACGAACGACTGGAGCACGCCGTAGGCTACGCCCCCGCCGGTGGACCACACTCCGTCCGGCTTGTTGCCGGACGCCAACCATGAGGAAGTTACCTGGACTGCTGTGGCGGTGTCCCAGTTACCGTTCAGGGTAGCTGCCAGTTTTACGTTCGGGTTCTCCTTCAGCGCGGCGGTAACAGCATCAATTCCCATCTGGTTTGCGGGAACCCCTGCTATACCGTCAACCCGCAGGAGCGAGCCTTTTCCGCCCATCTGCTTCATCACCCAGTCTGCGTCGGCTCTGAAGTTGCCTGGGAAGTCCACGGAAACCTGCGCCGCCTGGGGGTCGTCAACGGAGTTGTCGACCGCAACAACCTTGATCCCCCGCTGCTCGGCCTGAGCAAGGATGGGCTTCAGTGCCGTGTCCGAGCTCGGATCAATAATGATGGCATTGACGCCACGATTAATCAGGTTCTGCACCTGGCGGACCTGCCCCTGCGAGTCCGTGTCAGCATTCTCGATCACCAAAGGATTGAGCGTGCCTTTGTCGATGTACTCCTGCGCTGTTTTCTGGATTGAGTCCATCAGCTGGACCCGCACAGCCTGAGAGAGGGTGGCGTTGGAAACTCCGATTGTGTACTTTTGGCCTCCGCCGCCAGTCGAGCTAGGCTGGCCCGAACCGCCGCAGCCGGTGAGGCTAAGAGCAGCCACGGCAACGGCAGCAGTAACGGCGACGCGTGCATTTCGCGCCCTGGCTGCTTGTCCCAGGTTCAATAGTTTTTTGAACTTCAGCATTGGATGTCCAATCCGTTCTGTTGCTCGTCTTTGAGCAGTTATTAGGCTTGAGCTTGCGTTTGAAGGGGCGGCGAAATGCCGACCAACGTCCGGCTGGGGACGCCGATGGTAAGGATTGGGTGGATGGTGCCCACGCGTCTTCGCCGGGGCACCATCCCCAACTAAAGTCCGACGGCGAAACGCTGGCGGTGGTGGCGCGGTGATTCGATCTCGTCCGCAAAGGCAAGCGCGTAATCCTCACCGGAGATGTTGGAGCTGCCTTCTGAGTCCTTGACCAGGGTGTCCAGCTGTGTCCGGTAGGAACCTGTGGGCTCCACGGCGGGAGCGTGCGCGCCGAAAGCAGCTGTCGGGCTCACGTAGAACCAGTCGATCGGCGTATCGGAAGTGCGAAGGAACTCCAACGCCTCCCCTTGAGCAGTCGCTTCGGCCTTGTACACTTCCGGGAAATTCGGATTGTCGATAACCCGAGGGCCGCCTTCGGTCACCTGGAGGCTACCGGCTCCGCCAGCCACTCCAAGACGAACGTCTACGCCCGAATCCAAGATGCTCGTGAGAGCGCGAATGAGCTTGTTCTCATTGTCACCAAATGCCTTGATGGCGATGATCGCGACGTCAGGATTGATCTCCGCGAGGGCATCTTTCACCTCAACCGGATCGGTGACATCAATCTTCACGACCCCATCGCCGCCACTGCGGCTGGCGCGAACAATGTCATGCCCGCGCTTCTCCAGCTCTCCGGCGACGTGGCCGCCGGTGTAGCCAGTGGCACCAAAAATAAGAACTTTTGCCATTTGAAATTCCTTCCAGTGAAGTCTGTAAGCGACCGGCACGTCCTGTGGTGCCGATCACGATTTAATGATCATAAATGATTTCTGATGCGATGCAAGAGGCAGGCTAGGACCAATCAGCAACTGCAAGGTCAACGGGAAGAGCCAATCATTTGGGGGAATCCGCGATTCGCCTGCCCCTTCCATGGACGGTGAGAGATGATATCGTTTACGATTTAGAAGGACGAAAGGGATTCTGGTGGAGATGCAGGAAGGGGTCGTTGTGCCGTCCCTACTGGCTACGTCCTGGACTTCGGCGGGTAACGCACGTCCGGAAGTCGATGGAGGCCGCAGTCCATTGGCATTGACCGACCGCGTGACCGCGCTCTCTGAGGCTGGATGGAAAGGGATCGGTCTCCTGTACGCGGATGTCGCAGCCTACTTACAGAACTCAAACAGCCTGACATCCCTAGGTGCACTGCTGAAAGACAATGGCATCGAGCGGCTTGAACTCGAATTCGTTACGGACTGGTGGGCTGAAGGGGAACGCCGCAGAGCCTCGGATGAGGTCAAACGCATGCTTTTCGAGGCTGCGGCCGAGCTGGATGTTCCCCACATAAAGGTTCTACCCAACTTCAGCGGGGACGGGGTAAACAAAGCTGAGTTCTACAGGTCGTTCGCTGCCCTCGCCGACGAAGCTGCGAGCTTCGGGACGAAAATCGCCATAGAGAACTTGCCCTTCGCCACTCACATGCAGACTCTGCGTGAAACCCTGGACCTAGTCCAAGCCGTGGATCATCCCGCAGCGGGGTTAGTCCTCGATATATGGCATCTACGCCGCACCGGGACCACTGACGACGCAATAAGCACCATTCGAGCGGACAAGATCTTCATTGTTGAACTCGACGACGCCGCTAAGCAACCGACGGGCCGACTGTACGACGACACCATGGACAGGCGCCTCTTGCCTGGCGACGGCCACTTGGACGTGCCAGGGTTCATCAACGCCATCGAAACTGCCGGCTACGAGGGCTATTGGGGAGTCGAGATAATTTCGGATGCCCACCGACAGCGACCTCTTCGTGGCGCTGTCGCTTCGGCGTTCGAGTCCACTATGCGATGCTTTGAAGAAGCGCGTGCACGCCACGTTGCAGGTTCAACTGATACCCCGGGAAAGCTAGTGTGAATACAAAAACAAGCCAAGCAGGCTCAAACGGAGCTTCAGCCTCAAAGTCAGAGGTGGTTTACACGGCCCTGCGGTACCGTATTTTGCACGGTACGTACAGGGAAGGACACCGACTGGTGTTCGATCGGCTCGCCCGAGAATTCGACGTTAGCCCATTCCCTGTGCGTGAAGCAGTCCGTCGACTAGAAGCAGAAGGCCTGATCCAATTCACCCCTAACGTCGGGGCCGAAGTTGCCAGATTCGATGCCACGCAGTACGACGATGCGATCGAGGCATTGGCATACCTAGAAGGAGTATGCACGGCACTCGCCGCCCCACGCCTAACCCGCGCAGACGTCATGGAAGCCCGCCGCATCAACGATGAAATGGATGCCGTCCGGGCCGCATTCGATACACGCATCTTCTCGGGGCTCAATGACCGGTTTCACGAAATCATCTTTCGGAACTGCCCCAACAGACGGCTTGTAGATTTGATGAACACAGAGCACGAGAGGGTTCAGCTGATCTGCCAGTCGCTCTTCACGCTGAACCCGGGACGCGCCGTCGATTCCATCCGAGAACACAAAACGCTCTTGGATCTGATCGAAATGGGCGCAACTGCGCCCACGATTGAAGCGGCAGCCCGGGAGCACCGCCTCAACACCATGGCAGGCTTCAACCCTTACGGCACTGACACGCCAGAACGCGTCAGTTCTTAGCCTGCCCAATTAGGGCCGGGCTTTGGGCTGGAACTGACGGGCGATCATTTTTGCCTTCCTACCGTAGGCACTCTATCTCGACCGGGCCGATCTCGGTCAGCACCGTCTTTGGCCTGGTGCCGTTGCGCATGTTGGCTGCGAGATGGCGATCCTCGCCGGCGCAGTCGCCGTCGACCAACTGACCCCACAAATCGCCCCGTCCCCGGTCCGGATCTTCCTGTGTCTCGTGCTCGCAGTCGTCGGCTCAACCCTGGCCCTGGAAGCCTACCGGCGCTGGTCCCTGCAGGAACAAGCCATGCGCCAAAAACAGGAACTCCCCCACGCCTGGCTCCTGATGGCCATGACCGTCGTCGTCGCCCCTGCCGGCGCCATCGTTGCTATCCTCATCCTCCTCGTCCGGTGACAACCAAGGACCCAGGCCTGCAGCCAGAACGGACGGCACTCGCATGGAGGCGCACCTTCCTGGCGATGATCGTCTCCGACTTCTTCATCTGGCGCGCCTGGGCAACGTCCCTCGGCAATATCCAAAGCTCCTCCCTCGGCCTCGGAATCGAAGCTGCCGTTGCTGCCTCCGCCACCGCTGTCCTAGGTGTACTGCCCAGGGACGTTGGTTGGGTGAATGTGATGACTCGCTGGAGTTGTTGACTCATGGGTGAGGACCTCCGGTTGCACAGTGGAGTTGCTTAGACAACCGCTGAAGCGACCAGGAGGTCCTCAATGTCCAACGAGAAGGTCTTAGATTCCAACCTGACGTTTCCGCACCTGAGCAAGCGTAGTTAGTACTGGGAACCCATGTCTGGGAGGGTTCGCAGCTCCCGCTAATCCGCTTACGTCGCTCAGGGGCACGGGTGAACTCAGTTGATTGCTGTGCTGGCCTGAGGGTTCACCGGGAGGGCACGGGCGTCGGGCTCTGCATTGTTCCGTGATCGGCAAGGTGTAGCAGCTCGCGGTCGCCCAGCGGCTTATCCAGGGTGACGGTGCTCACGGGGGTGTTCAGGGGCCCGTTACAAGGCGTTGCAGATCCGTTCTGGTAGATGGGGACAAGGGCGACGGCCGTGGAGGTTTCGGCTTTGAGGATTCCCTTGGCAGTCGCGCAGGGTCCCCCTTGGGAGTACTGGATCACCAGCTTCGTGCGGTCGTGGTTGATGTCCATTAGCCGCCAGTCGCCGATGGTGTCGATGCCCTCTTCGTAGGATGTGGCGACCAGCGGCTGCGTTGGGGTTATGTTGCCAACCAGACCCGCTGGCCGAAGGGGGTCGGGAGTGCCTTGGTTCCAGAGGTCGGCCGGGATATTTCCTGGCAGTGATGCACTGACCGATGCGGATGGCGCGGGAGGTTCCGAAGTGCAGCCTGCGGCGGCCAACGCCATCACAGCACTCACCGCCGACACCGCCAGCGGGCGGGGAACTGCTAACGTCATCACTGACCACGGAAGCATGCCCATACCTGAAGCCTGTTGCTGCTGCCGGCTTTCTGCCGGCAGGTCACCTTTTCATCCTAACCACACTCCGAACCAGACGTACCCCTTCATCGCAGCAGCCGTGGGACAGCTGGATCCCCCGGATATGATCGGTTGTATGGCCAGCCCGCAGAGTTCCTAGGTCCCATCCTGGAAGGGATGACCTGGTCGGGTTCGGGGATTCCTCTGCTCATCACCGGTTACGTCCTGCGCAGGCGCCGCTGTCATTCGACCAGCACGACTGCCGAGGTCTTCGACGCCGGCAGGTACACGGGTTTCCGTTGGTCCGACAGCACTAACACTCCGCACCTGTCCCTCCACGCCCCGGCAGGGAGCCGGGGCCGTGGACACCGGCGCCCAGGGCGAGCTTCATTACGACCAGTGTCACCCCTCCCGGTGGAGCCTGGGCCTACCCCGGCACGACAACACCATCAGCATGCTGGGACTGATCCTCACCGGGGTCGGGGTCGCCTGCACGGTTGCCGGTTTCGTCCTGCTGATGTTCTCACCTGGTCAGTCCCTTCCCATCTTTGGCAGCGGCGGGGAAGTTACCGCACTGACTTACGCCGGCCAGCAATACCCTCAGCAACACCGATCAACGCAACGGCTGCTATGACGGCGACAATGAAACCAAGAAAGTTCAGCTCGAAGATATCCCCGGTCCCCAACAGACTTGCAATCACGCCGCCGATGACAGAGCCTGCCAACCCCAGCAGCAGAGTCGCAACGATACTGAGGTTCTGTTTACCAGGTTTGATCAACCGTGCAAGTGCACCAATCACAAGCCCGGCAATGATGAATCCGATCACGGTAGTACACCTTTCATTTCGGGCCTGGCGTTAACGGGCCGAGGATCCTCATCCTAAACCTGCACGCCTTCCTTGGCTTGTTCAATGCAGCCCATCTCACTGAGCGGCGTCATACGCCTCGCGCAGCCAGGAGGCGACTTCTAAATCGATGGCGCTTGCGTCGGGGAGTTCAAGATGGTGCGTCCAAACCAGGGCTAACGGATGCGCGACTAGTCTGAACCTTGGTGACTGCACTTTCCGGGGAAGGGCGATTGTAAGTACTGCCGGCAATCTGAGAGTGCAGGTATTGGCCCGGGCACCACAGGTAGGCGAACCCGCGTCGCCGGCGAAAGCTGATTTCCTTCTCTGACTCCCGTTCCTCCACCGCCCCGAGTGTCGCTATTAGAGTGGCCACAGCCTCGTGGATGGCTGGTCCGTGGGCTGAAGGACCTCAAGTATTCAGCAGCGGTGGTCTGCTGGCAGTGCGAGGCGGTGTGCTCGCCTCGCCTCCGAAACAGCACCCTTTTCGTCAAGTACAGCAATCGTCACCTCATCGTCCCGGTAAGCATGGGGGGCGCGGCAGGAAGCCATTCCGTTCAGCGGGCTGCCACCCGTCGGATAGAACGGAGCTGCGAGCTCGTTGAGGGCCACACTTATCCCATGAGCCCGGTTCTTCTGTGCTGGCGTGTGGCTGAGCGCCAGGTCGGTGGATGACCCGCTCTTATAGAGAGTACTCCCGTCTGATTTCTGCCGGGCTGCTATTCCTCGAAGGCGCCCTTGACCTCATCGCCACCCTGCTTCCATTCCAAAATGGAGCCCCTCGGCCCGTTCCCAAGGTCCACGAGTATACGTTTGCCTTACCTCAAGCGAGGGACAGAAGGAATGAAAGCACGAACCCGGCCGCGGTGCTCAGAGCCAAGCCTCAAACGGACGGACAGACAACCCGCACCACGAAACAAAGGTGAGGGTGCGCTCACCCTGCCCGGTCGTCCACGGCTAAAAAACCCTTAACAAACGTTAGGGAATCTCATCGCATTTGAGTGTGTAGTAGCTGCTTGACGCCGCGGCACACTGAGACTGAACGACGCGGCGCCGAGCGGTGTCGAGGGTCAGCGGGTGCCGCTAGGAAAGAGCTGCCGGACCACGGTTTCGATGGCTTGACGACCCAGTGCCAGGAACGCGTCGCGTTCCGGACCGGCGGGCACTAGGTCGCCCTGCCCCGCCCATGAGGTAGCCAACTGGCTCACGAACACCAGCATGTCTGTTGGATCCCAGTTCTTGTTGAGGACACCGGACTCCTGCGCTTGCCGCAGCTGCGCGATCTTGCCCGCGACGATCAGTCGGAACGGGTCTTCATCTGCGCTCGCCAACATCTCGAGTTGGCCCCACTGCCAGAGACGCAGCCGCTCGCCCAGCGCGCCGACGTCGTTTTTTCGCTGCCGGCTGGCCAGGCCGCCGCTGCGCTGTCCGTTCTGCGCGAGCGGCAGGCGGACCTCGATTTTGAGGGCCTGCAGCACAACGAGCTGGCGGGCAAGGTGATGCTGTCCGGGCTCGGCATGAGGTCAGCTCCCGCTGTTTTCTCCACGTTTTTCGGTGCACTGTCAAAGGCCCGGGTGGACCTTGACCTCATCGAAATCTCAGAAACCGGCATCGGGGCAGTGACCAGGGCTGATCAGCTAGAGAGTGCAGTCCGGGCAGTTCGGTCAGCCTTCGGCCTCAGCACGGACGGAGCGGCGAAGACATCAGGAGTAGCCCGTCTGGCTGGTGCCCGGGGCCCGCGCCCGGGCACCGCCGGCCATCCCCACCCGTCACGGAGCGCGCCGGCCACGCTGACACGGCGAACGTAGAGCCGCGCGCCGGCTGACTATCAATTCCAATGAAGGAATCAGCACAATGACCAAAAACGTGAAGACCCGGAGCCGTGGCGGGCTCCGCCCCGCCGAGCTGCGCGGGATCCTGACAACAGGGCAGAACGGGCAAGGCCCGGTCCTGACGTCAGCCTTTCCCGACCATGTGGCACGGTGGAGCAGGGGGCAACGGCTGAACCAGCTGTTTGAGGACCGCTGCGACACCTTCGTAGAGCAGGGCCGCGCCGATCAGCTCGCCGTGGACGCGGAGGATGCTGTCCTTACCTACGAGGATCTGGACCGGCGGGCCAACCAGCTGGCACGCTACCTGCTCACTGCCGGTGCGCGGCCGGGGGACCGCATAGCGCTGCTGTTTGATCAGCCGTCTTATGCCTACGTCGCAATGCTGGGCGTGCTTAAGACCCACGCGGCCTACGTTCCGCTGGATCCTGGCTTCCCGCCGGACCGGCTCAAGTACATCGTCGAAGACGCCGACGTGACGACCGTCCTTTCCCTGTCTCATCTGCAGGACCTGCTGCCGGAAGTGGCAGCGCTGACGATCTGCCTGGACGACCTGCACGAGCAAGTGGACGCCCAGGACCCATCCCGCATGGAAGAACCACTGGAGGGCGGGACAAAGGATGAACTTGCCTACATCATTTACACGTCAGGCTCGACGGGCAGGCCGAAAGGCGTTGCGATCGAGCACGCGAGCATCTGCAACTTCGTGCGGGTCGCCGCCGCCCTCTACGGGATCGAGCCCACCGACCGCGTGTACCAAGGGATGACCATCGCCTTCGATTTCTCTGTTGAAGAAATCTGGGTTTCCTGGCTCGCCGGAGCCACCCTGGTGCCCAAACCCGCAGGCGCCACCCTGCTGGGCGCCGACCTTGCCTCCTATCTGGTGGCGAAACGGATCAGCGCGCTGTGCTGCGTGCCCACCCTGCTGGCCACCATCGACGAGGACCTGCCCGAGCTGCGCTTCCTATTGGTCTCCGGGGAGGCATGCCCGCGGGACCTGGTAACCCGCTGGCACATTCCGGGCCGCCGCTTCCTCAACGTCTACGGACCGACGGAGGCGACCGTCACAGCCACCTGGGCCCTCGTGGACCCGGACGGCCCTGTCTCCCTGGGCGTCCCGCTTCCGACCTATTCCGCTGTCATCCTGGATCCCACCGAAAACCGTTCACTGCCGCGAGGTGAGTCCGGGGAGATCGGTCTTGCCGGCGTCGGCCTCGCCCGTGGATACGTGAACCGCCCGGACCTGACAGAGAAGGCCTTTGTTCCGGACTTCCTGAACATCAGCAACAATCCATCGGGCAGGATTTACCGCACCGGCGATTTGGGCAGGATCAACAAGGACGGGGAAATCGAGTATCTGGGCCGCATTGACACACAGGTCAAGATCCGCGGCTACCGCATCGAACTCGCGGAGATCGAGTCCTTCCTTTTGCAGTTCCCGGGGATTGCACATGCGGTTGTGGATACTTTCGAACCGAAACCGGGACTGGTGGAACTTGCAGCCTTTTTCACCCCCCGCCATGACGCCGGGAACATTGAAGCCCACGACATTCATCAGATGCTCCGCACCAGGCTGCCCGGCTACATGGTGCCGGCCTACTACGAGCAACTCGATTCCATTCCAATGATGGCCAGCGGCAAGGCCGACCGGAAGCGTCTGCCGCGGCCGTCCGAGCGCTTCAGCATGGCAGCCTCCGGAACGTACACGGCGCCGGCAACACCGGCGGAGGCCTCACTGGCCGAACAACTGGGCGCGATCCTGGGGCTCGACCGGATGTCCACGGAGGCGCATTTCTTCAACGACCTGGGTGCCAACTCACTGCTGATGGCACACTTCTGCGCCCGGGTCAGAAACAACACCGATCTTACGCCCCCGGCCATGCAGGATATCTATCAGAACCCCACCGTCCGTCAGTTGGCCTCCGTGCTCACGGCACCGCAGCCCGAGCCTCCCGGAGCACCGGCGGAGCACGACGGCGAGGTGGTGCCCCAGGCCGCCGTCAAGCCACCCACCACCGCCGAGTATGTAATGTGCGGAGCCATCCAATTGGCGGTATTCATTGGCTACACGACATACAGTGCATGGTTGCTGGTGCTGGGCTTTGAGTGGGCGTCTGCGGCGCAGGGCTTCGTTGACATGTGGTGGCGTTCAGTCGGTTATGGTGCCGCCATATTCGTGGTTCTGTCGCTCACCCCGGTCTTGATCAAGTGGATCCTAGTGGGCCGGTGGAAGCCCGGGAGAATCCGGATCTGGAGCCTGAACTATGTCCGTTACTGGATCGTAAAGACACTGACGCGGATAAATCCCCTTGTGCTGTTCGCAGGCTCTCCTCTCTACGTGCTGTACCTGAAGCTGCTCGGAGCCAAGATCGGCAAGGGCGTGGTAATTTTTTCCCGGATGGTGCCAGCCTGCGCAGATCTCCTGACCGTGGGAGAGGGGACCGTGATCCACAAAAACTCCTTCTTCCTCTGCGCCCGTGCCCGGTCGGGGGTCATCGAGACCGGCCCCGTGACGCTGGGGAAGAATGTCCTTGTCTCGGAGAAAACCACTCTCGACATTGGCACATCCATGGGGGACGACACGCAGCTGGGGCATGCCTCGTCATTGCAGACCCGACAGACCGTTCCCGCCGGCCAAACCTGGCACGGCTCGCCTGCCCGGCCAACCTCCGCCAACTACCGGCGCGTCCCCGTGACGACCTGCACTACACGCCGGAGAGTTATCTTCAGCCTTTTCCAACTTTTCGGCCGACTCTTCCTGGTGCTTCCGGGCGGTGTCCTCGTGCTTGCTGCCCTGTTGCCTTCCTATCTGGACACAGGACACCTGAACCCGGGCAATCCGTCCTTCTTCCTTGAGGTCATGGTCCTCACGCTGGTCCTGTACTGTGCACGGTTCATCGGCGGCCTTCTTCTCGTACTCAGCGTTCCACGCATACTCAATCTGTTCCTCGAGGCAGAGAAGGTGTATCCGCTCTACGGCATACACTTCTCCTTCCAACGCCTCATCGCGAGAATCACGACCTTTAAACTTTATAAGGACACCTTCGGCGACAGTTCGTACATTGTTAACTACCTCCGCGCCCTGGGCTATGACCTCGGCAAGGTGGAGCAAACAGGGTCCAACTTCGGGCCGGAGGTGGCACAGGAGTCGCCTTTCCTGTGCTCGGTGGGAACTGGGACCATGGTCTCCGACGGTCTTAACATGATGAATGCCGATTTTTCGAGCACGTCGTTCCGGCTTTCGAGGGTGCGAATCGCCAACCGCAACTTCTTGGGCAATGACCTGACGTTTCCGATCGGCGCTAGGGTTGGGGAAAACTGCCTCCTTGCCACCAAAGTGATGATTCCCATCGATGGTCCGGTCAGGACGGACGTGGGACTGCTCGGTTCGCCTGCGTTCGAGATTCCCAGGTCTGTGCAGCGCGATGCGCAGTTTGATGAGCTCAAGATTGAAGAGGCGAAGAACCGGCTCCTGCCCGCCAAAAACAGGCACAACATCGTGAGCATGGTCCTGTTCCTCATGATCCGTTGGATCCTCTTGTTTGCGGGAACTCTCTGGGGTGCCGTGGCCGTGACGGCGCATGGCTTCCTTGGTGTGCTGGCTGTGTCCTTCTCAATGCTCGGCTTTATGTTGTTCCGAGGGCTGCTGGCGGTGCTCGTTGAACGCTCGGTTATGGGCTTCCGCCGCCTGAAGCCGCAGTACTGTTCCATTTACGACCCGTACTTCTGGCGCCATGAACGGCTGTGGAAGCTTCTCGCTACGCCGCCGTTCAACGGTACCCCCTTCAAATCCTGGGTTTGGCGACTGCTGGGCGTGAAGGTGGGCAAGCGGCTCTACGATGCAGGCGTCAACATCCCGGAGAAGACAATGGTGACCATTGGCGACGACTGCGCCTTCAACGAGGGGACGGCCATCCAGTGCCACTCGTTGGAAGACGGAACGTTCAAGTCAGACCACATTGTCCTGGGCAACAGGTGCTCCCTGGGCGTTGAATCGTTCGTCAACTACGGGGTGGTGATGGGGGACGGAGCGTCACTGGAAGCTGACGCTTTGCTCATGAAGGGCGAGGACGTCCCGGAGGGCGCCCTCCTAGTGGGCAACCCGGCGCGCGACGTGACCCGACAGCGAGGGACAAAGGCACCGTCGCCCGCTATGTCTTCAGGCCCCCGGCACAGGGCAGCTGCCGGTGCCCCGGCTGCCCGGAGAAGCGAGGCCGCCGCGGAATCGATGCGGCAGCGTCATCGTGCAACGGCGGATGGGCGGAGCGAGGCCATGGCATCCATGCGGGAAGAGGCGCACCGGAGGTCACACGCCCAGTCACATCGGCACCGGAGGACGGTGTCACGGTGACGGAAGTGCCAGGCCCATCGCAGCGCCGCCGCCCATCGCCGCAACCCGCCCGCCGCTGAACCCGGCCACCGCCAAGCATCAGGAACCGGTACCGACGGTGGTTAGTCAGATGCATGAGATCACGACAGGCAGCAGCATGCCGCCCCCAGTGCAGACGGATCCCGCAGCGAATGTGCAAGCGGGCGTCACTGTCTATTTCCTGGGCGGGGAGCAGAATTTGCTCTACGTTGAGGTCGACGGGCAGTGGGTGGAATACGCAAGATCCGCCCCGCCGCCGCAGGCTCCGGCCGAAATCCCCGCCCAAGTCGGCCCTGATACCCAATCCGGCCCTGATAACCAGGCAGGCCCTGTCCACTGGGCCGGCTACACCTGCCACAGCCCCCACGAGATTACACGGGAACGCAAGCGCCGGGTCTACTACGACCCGGCCTCCAGGCCGGACGTGTTGAAGGCCGGGAACGGGGAGGCTGCCGCCCTGCCCTTGCCCGTCCTGGAGCTTGCCAGACACCCCGAGGACCCGGAACCGTGGCTCGATCCAGACACAGGAGACCGGTTTTCCTCAGTCCAGGCCAGCACGGTCACGAAGCTGCTGAGGTATGCCCCGCGAAAGCCGTTTACGGCTCCGGCTGTTTGGTAATACACTGCTCGTTCACACGGAGGTTTCAGTTTGGCACATTAGTCTGAACGGGTAAGGCAGCCCCAGCTTAGGAGAACGCAATGGCCGATGACACAAGAACCATGGAGTTCGTCGGTCGGGTCGCCATGAAGTGGCTCGAAGACTTTGCGGACAATCCCAAGCGCGGAAGCTATATGGAAGCCGTGGCCGATCTGACTGCCCTCATCCTGGGCGGCGCCACTGAAGCGGCGGGACTTGTAGGTGAGGAAGGCGCCGGAGTCACGGGCCTTCCGGGTGCGCTGGAAGACGAGGCCCAAGCCGGCTAGGAAGCCACCTGCTGCTTAGGGCCGGTTCACGTCAGTAACCCTGACCACCGCAGTACCGGTCTCGTCTGAGATCTTTCGATGGGTGAGACGTCACGTATCCCAAAGGTTGTGAGACGGTCCGTGCTTCCATCGGCCGGCTTATGGGACGTCTCTGGCGTGAAGTCAGCGACGGCTCAATCTGTTGAACGAAAATATTCTCCAGGTTTCAACAAGCGATAGCAGCATACTCAGAAGTACGTGACGGGAGTTGAGGCTAAGCATTCGGAACCGAGGTTACCTGGCCAAGCCGGCTTTCTGCTTATCATCGGCGGGATGCTGGTCGTTGCGATTGGTTGTGCCTTCCTGTTCTTTATACTTTAAATTTTGAAGGTTTTGACACCAGTCGAGTTCCTCTCCGCCTCCGGCCTGACCTGGTCATCACATGCCGGGGACAACATCACACCCACTGCGAACCAGCCTGGGCTGGCTTACCCCCTCCGTCTCCACCGCCCTGACCGGACAGCCCACAGCGGTCACAGGTGACCCGCCGATCATGGTGCAGCGTCTACCAAGGCCAGTCAACCTATTCACAGCGACAACTTCAGCCTCACCGACCGGGCCCATCACCCAGACCGAATGCGCCATGAAATCAGCGAGGTCACAACGGTCACGGACCATGTCGTTGAGGCCGCACGCCCCACGGCCGGTCCCGGACTGCTGGCTCTCCCACGTGAGAGGATGTCAACCGTGCGGGTTCTGCTCGTGGAAGATGAAGTCCTGCTGGCTGAGGTGATCCGGCAGGGGCTAAAAGCTGCGGGCTTCGTCGTGGACGTTTCCCATGACGGTGTGGACGGGCTGTGGGCCGCCACGGAGAACCTGTACGACGTCGTCGTGCTGGATGTGATGCTTCCGGGCATGCACGGGTACGCGGTCCTAAAACAGCTGCGTGAACGGCAGAACTGGGTGCCTGTGATCATGCTGACGGCCAAGGACGGCGAATATGACCAAACGGATGCCTTCGATCTGGGGGCAGATGACTACTTGATCAAGCCCTTCAGCTTCCCCGTGCTGGTCGCTCGGCTGCGGGCACTCATACGCCGCGGCGCTCCGGAACGGCCGGCTACCCTGGCGGTTGGCTCACTACGGCTGAACCCGGCAACGCGGCACGTGACCCGAGATGGGCAGGTCATCTCCCTGACCGCCCGGGAGTTCGGTCTGCTGGAATACCTGATGCGCAGGCCCGACGAGGTTTTGTCGAAGGCCCAGATCCTCGACAACGTCTGGGACCCGGATTTCCGGGGCGATGACAACATCGTCGAAGTGTATATCGGGTATCTGCGGAGGAAAATCGATGAGCCGTTCGGCCTCAACACGCTCGGCACAGTACGGGGCATGGGCTACAGACTCAGCGCTGACTAGGATTCGCGACGGGGACATCCGCAGAGGGTTCGGTAATTGGCCGGACCATCGGCGGGAAACTAAATTCGAAGCGGCACCAGCCCTGTAACGTCTCGGTAGCAGTAACGCGACCGTTATGTGCCTCTACGATGCCACGGGTGATCGCCAGACCCAGGCCACTTCCGCCCTGCTGGCGCGACCGGCCCTGATCCAGACGGACGAAGCGCCCGAAGATCCTTTCCCTGTCGACCACCGGCACGGGGGGCCCATCGTCATCGATGGTCACAACCACAGCCTGAACCGTCACCGACAGCTTCACGGCAATGGCCCCTGCCGCATGGCGGTCCGCGTTATCCAGCACATTCCGGAAGGCCTGGCCCAATCGGACCGGATCTCCCGCGATCTTGGCCGGAACGAGGTCAGCGGTAATCCGGTGCCGGCTCGTGGCGTTCACTTTGCGCAATTCAGTGGCCAGAACATCATCGAGGTCGACGTCCTCACGGCGGACAGCCAGACCTTCATCGTCCGCCTTGGACAACGTCAGGAGATCCTCTACGAGGCCCTGCAGCCGTTGCGTCTCCTCGGTAAGGATCGGTTGCATCCCCCGCCACGTCTCTCCGGAGGCGTCCGAAATGGAGATGTCCAGACCCGTGCGGATGGTTGCAATCGGGCCCCGCAACTCATGGCTAGCGTCGGAGACGAACTGCCGTTGCCTTTGATCGCCCGCTTCAATCCTGTCAAGCATGGAGTTCATCGTGGCCGCTAGAGCCTGCAACTCGTCACCCGTGCCGGGAACATCTACCCGCTCACCCAGCCTTCCGGCGCCAATGCGGCTGACCTGCGTCCGGATCGTTTCCACTTGCCGCAGGGAACGCCCGACGAGGAAATGCACCGACCAGGCCACCACGCCCAGCAGCAATGGCATAGCCACCAGCAACAACCAGGAGACAATCCGGACCGAGTCAGACTGGGGCTGAATGGTCCGGGCCGCCAGAACCCAATACCTGCTGCCTTCATCATCGACGCCCAACACCACGAGATAGCGTTCGTCACCGTCCCCCAGGAGACCGGGCGCAGACACCTTGTCGGTCGCGATCTGACCCGCAGTCGGCCTAAGCGAACTGAGCGGCGTCTGCAAAATCTTGGGCTCGGAGGCCCCGACGACCTTCCCTCTGTCATCGATGATCTGCACCAGGGGGTCCTTCTTCACGGTCTCGGCGACCGAGATGCTGGCATCTTCGATGTCCAGGTTGTGGACTAATGCTGCTACGTCCTGGACCTTGGTCCGCAGGAAACTGTCTGTACCGGCAACGAGCGCGGACTGCAGTGTCAGGACCAGCAGCAGCCCACCGGTCAGTAGCGCGACGGCGACGACGGCGACTGCAGCCAGAGCGGACTGCCAACGGAGTCCACGACGCAAAGAGACCCAGCGCCCTTGCCGTGCTTGTGATAACCGAACCGGGAGCGCGGCGGTGGATGACGGATCCGGTCGGTCCATGGTTCAAGGATTCAGGCTGAACCGTCCCGGCGCAATGGGAGACTCTGCCGTCTCAGTTTCCTCTCAGGTGCTTTGCTGATCATGGAAGGTAGCTGGATATGGGGTACAGATACCAAACGAAAGCATCGGACCATGACCGTCATCGGCAATTGGCCAGACCCAATGTGATGTGAGCAGCGCGGCGTGCCGACTGCATTTACTTCTCGAACTGACGGGCGGTGTGGGTCATAACCTCAACCGCCGGATCAACGCAGCAAGAACCTCACGAACCGCCCGGGTCCCCCGGCGTGGTGCCGGCGTAATCTGAAGCCAGGTCGGTGGCGGGAACCTTGACGTTCGAAGCCAAGTGGGACGGGTACATTCACTGCACACTGTCAATCCATGGCCCATCGGCCTGCGGCCGGTCAGCCAACTTGTTGCGCGCCGATTAGCTCCGTCATGTGCCGCTCACGTGTCTTACAGCCGAGGCGACTGTTCGTTCGGTGAGACGGCTCAGATCCCAAGCCTTCCGAGACACTGGTGGGCTATTCGTGCATCGACATGATCAAACCGGCGGGACGGCGACAATGTGAATCAACGGTTGTACGCTCCGAAGATGCCGGAAACCTAACGGGCGCCCATCCGAAGGAGGAAGGGATGAACGCTGCTCTAGCTGTTTGGGCTTGCTGGCTCTATGCGGGGTCGCCCTCGCCGTTTTCGCCGCCGACACCGTTTCCAACGTCCTGGGGATTTTGCTGGGCGTGGTTGGGATTGTCGGATTCATCCTGGCCAAGATGCGTCGGAGTAAATAGATCCCGCAGTTCCTACCGGGTGCGATTCGTCATACCGGTCGCGATTCGGCCACACTTATTGGCCAGCGACCGGTCGCGCTCTGCTCAATCGGTTCGGGCCTGTGAGCTGCGACTCTTCGTCCCGAATCTCTTGCTCAATATACCCCCCGGGGGTATATTTAAGGTGTTGTCAGTGAAGTGGTATGTCCAGGTCGGGTGAGCCGCCGGCCGTCACAGCCGTTCAACCCCAGCAGCCATCGAATCGAACCGTTTTGAAGGAATGGAACTGACATGTGTGGAACTGAATCCCGCAAGGAACTGCCGCTGGTATCGGCCGCGTCCGGCTGCAGCTGCTGCTCAAAGGAAGCCGCCAAAGAGGTGACCGTGGCCGGGGATGCCGAATACGCCCTCGAAGGGCTCACCTGCGGCCACTGCGTGCAAACAGTTGAGAAGGCCGTCACCGCCGTGGCGGGTGTTGATGCGGCATCCGTCGTGCTCGTTCCCGGCGGCCGCTCACGCTTGGTTATTTCCGGAGCCGTCGCTGAGGCAGAGCTCCGTGACGCTGTTGTTTCCGCCGGGTACAGCCTGGCCACCCGCTAATCCGGTCCCTCCGCCCTGCCGGCGCCCTTTGGCTCTCGCAGGCCGGTCCGATCCCCGCAAGGAGGAATCATGGAAGACCACACTCGGCACCATAACCATTCCGCGCCCATCGGCGCCGCCCACGGCACTCCCCCCGCACCCGCCGCGGCTATCGCCACGGCTCCCGCCCACGACGGCCACCATGAAGGCCACGGCCCCGACGATGACCACGTCGTCCACACCCACGGCCAGCACGCCGGCCACAGCACGGCAATGTTCAAGGACAGGTTCTGGCTGACCCTGGTCCTGTCGGTGCCGGTGGTCTACTTCAGCCCGATGTTCGCTCACCTGCTCGGGTACATGCCGCCGGAGTTCCCGGGGTCGGCCTGGATCCCGCCGGTCCTGGGAACGGTGATCTTCCTCTACGGAGGCATGCCGTTCCTCAAGGGCGGCCTGAACGAACTCAGGACCCGGCAGCCGGGGATGATGCTGCTGATCGGCATGGCCATCAGCGTCGCCTTCGCCGCCTCCTGGATTACCACCCTGGGCATTGGCGGCTTCGACCTCGACTTCTGGTGGGAACTGGCCCTGCTGGTGGCCATCATGCTGCTGGGCCACTGGATCGAAATGCGCGCCCTCGGATCCGCCCAGGGAGCCCTGGACGCCCTCGCAGCCCTGCTGCCGGATGAAGCAGAACGCATCACCGACACCGGCACCGAGACCGTCAGCGTCTCCGAGCTCGAGTCCGGTGAAACCGTCCTGGTCCGTTCCGGTGCCCGGATGCCGGCTGATGGCACGGTCATCGACGGGCAGGCCGAGTTCGACGAGTCCATGATCACGGGTGAATCCAAGACCGTGCTCCGCTCCCCGGGCGACACCGTCGTGGCGGGCACCGTCGCCACGGACAACACTGTCCGGGTGCGGGTCACCGCCGTCGGGGATGACACCGCGTTGGCGGGGATCCAGCGGCTGGTCGCTGAAGCGCAGGCCTCTTCCTCACGGGCTCAGGCCCTGGCCGACCGGGCAGCGGCGTCCCTGTTTTACTTCGCCACGGTTGCCGGTGTCATCACGTTCATCGCTTGGACGCTGCTGGGCAGCGTCCCTGACGCGGTCACGCGCACCGTAACGGTTCTGGTGATCGCCTGCCCGCACGCCTTGGGCCTGGCCATCCCGCTGGTGATCGCCATTTCCACCGAACAGGCAGCCCGCGCCGGCGTGCTAATCAAGAACCGGATGGCACTGGAGCGGATGCGCACCGTCGACGTCGTCCTGTTCGACAAGACCGGCACCCTCACCAAGGGCGAACCCGAGCTCAAAGACGTCACCACGGCTGACGGCATCAGCCCGGAGGAGCTGCTGGCCCTGGCCGCCGCCGTCGAGTCCGACAGCGAACACCCCGTGGCGCGCGCCATCGTCCGGGCCGCCCGGCAACAGGGCCTGAACATTCCACAGGCCACAGGATTCACGTCCATGACAGGCCGCGGCGTCCGGGCGGCGGTGGATGGCCGCACCCTGCAGGTCGGCGGCCCGGCCCTCCTGAAGGAACTCGGCATCACGGAACCCGGCACCCTGTCGGCTTCCACCCGGGAGTGGATGGGACGCGGCGCGGCGGTGCTGCACATCGTGGACGGACAACGTGTCCTCGGGGCCGTGAGCCTGGAAGACGCGGTCCGGGAGGAATCGCGGCAGGCCGTGACTGCCCTGCAAAACCGGGGCATCAAGGTCGCCATGATCACCGGCGACGCCCGCCAGGTCGCCGCGGCCGTCGCGGCCGAGCTGGACATCGACGAGGTCTTCGCCGAAGTCCTTCCCGCGGACAAGGACAAGAAGGTCGCCGACCTCCAGGGACGCGGACTGAAAGTGGCCATGGTCGGGGACGGGGTCAACGACTCCCCGGCTTTGGCCCGGGCCGAGGTCGGCATCGCGATCGGCGCGGGCACCGACGTGGCCATGGAATCCGCGGGCGTGGTCCTGGCCGGCAACGACCCCCGGGCTGTCCTGTCCATGGTCGACCTGTCGCGGGCCAGCTACCGGAAGATGTGGCAGAACCTGGTGTGGGCCACCGGCTACAACATCATTTCCGTTCCGCTGGCCGCCGGGGTACTGGCCTTCGCCGGCGTCGTGCTCTCCCCGGCCGCCGGCGCGGTCCTGATGTCCGCCTCCACGATCGTGGTCGCCCTGAACGCCCAACTGCTGCGCCGGGTGAAACTGAACCCGTCCGAGGTTCGCTGACCTCAAAGGCACCACCGGCCAATGGGCGACATGGACCAGTGGCCGGTAGCCTAGAAGTCACAGCAAATCCCGCACAGTAAGGAGGAACACCTTGAGCGCAACGGATCACCGCCGCGCGGCCGCGTTCCTCCGCCGTGCGGGCCTGGTTGCCGCGGTGCTGGCCATCATCGCCGGCATTTTCGGCATGCACGTTCTGACCACCACCCATGCCATGCACTCCCCAGCCTCAGCCACGGCAGGTGCCGAGCCGCATGCCACGGCAGTATCCCCTGACCATGCAGGACACTCCATGACCGTCCCTCACCCAGGACGCTCCCTGGAGCAAGACCGGCCCGGGGCTGTCGTGGGGCAGTGTTCTGAGTCAGGGGACTGCACGAGCATGCACGCCATGACTGTGGCCTGCACCCCGTCAGCGAAAACCGCGTCCATGGCGGCACCGCCACCGGGCACACTCGTGCTCGGCATCAGCAACAACACCGCGCCAGCCGGTGCTGTTACCGGCCAGTGGTCCTATCTTCCCGGCAGCCCGTCACCCTGCGAGCTGTCCATCAGCAGGACGTAAAAAGGGCCCAGCGCCCCGGGCCCCGCCTGGCGCACGCCCCTTTTATCCTGGCCGGTCCCGTCCCGCGGGCCCGTCAGGGGCATCACCGATGCATCCTATCCCTGCGGCGCCATTGCGCCAGCTGATGTTTTGAAGGACCTGATTTCCCATGAACAAGAAGTTTCTGACCCTTTCCGCAACCGGCATCGCCGCGGCCATCGCGCTGGCAGGCTGCGCCTCCGGATCCGGCACCGGCTCCTCCGGCACCTCCATGCCGATGGACCACGGCAGCTCCTCTGCCAGCGCACCTTCGAGCAGCGCCCCGGCTGCGGCCGCGGACCACAACGCCGCGGACGTCACTTTCGCGCAGATGATGATCCCGCACCACGCACAGGCCGTACAGATGAGCGACATGATGCTGAAGAAACAGAACGTGCCGGCCGAGGTGACGGCCCTGGCCACCAAGATCAAGGCCGCTCAGGGCCCGGAGATCGAGACCATGACCGGCTGGCTGAAAGGCTGGAACGAACCCACCACGATGCCCTCGGGTCACAGCATGGACGGCATGATGAGTGACGCGGCCATGAAGACGCTCGAGTCCGCCCAGGGCGCCGAAGCGGCCCGGCTCTTCCTGAGGCAGATGATCTCCCACCACGAAGGGGCGATCATGATGGCCAAGACAGAAAACACCGCCGGCAAGAATGTCGACGCGGTCAAGCTCAGCAAGGACATCGTCACCGCCCAGGAAGCCGAGATCCAGGAGATGCAGAAGCTGCTGGCCACCCTCTAGCCAGCCCGCAAACGGCGCCGGCCCTCCGCCCCCTTGCGGCGGGGCCGGTGCCGGACACCGCGTCCCTTCTTCCCCTCGATTTCCCGGAGCTTCCCATGCCCATCTCCCCCAAAACCGTCCGGCGGGCCACAGCCGTCAGCGCCAGCATCGCAGCCCTCGTCCTCGCCCTGGCGGCCTGCACACCGGCGCCCGAACCATCAGCCGGCGCATCGACCGCTGGGCAGGCCGGCAGCGGCCTGCCCAGCGCCCACGTCCACGGCCTGACCGTCAGTGGCGACACCAGCCAGGTCCTGCTGGCCACCCACGATGGGCTGTTCGACGTGAGGAAACAGCCCGCCAGAAAGATCGGTGACACCAACGACCTGATGGGTTTCACCGCCGGCAAAGACAGCGGCGTCTTCTACGCCTCGGGCCATCCCGGTGAAGGCTCCGACCTCCCCAACCCGCTCGGGCTGATCAAATCCGTCGACGGCGGCAAGACCTGGGAACAGCTCTCCCGGCAGGGCGTCTCGGACTTCCACGCCCTGACCACCACCAAATCCGGCATCGTGGCCTTCGACGGAACACTGTGGACGAGCCCGACCGGCAAGACTAAAACCTGGAAAAGCGTGAGGGTCGACTTTGCCCCGGCCTTCCTCGCCGGGCACCCCGACACCGACACGGTTCTGGCGACCACTCCCAGAGGGGTCCAGCGCTCCACGGACGGTGGCGCCACCTGGAAACTGGTGAAGTCCAGTCCCATCATCATGTTCCCCGCCTTCGCCGACCCTGGCGACGCGGTCGGAGTCGAACCCGACGGGACAGTCCACCTCTCAACCGACGGCGGTACGACCTGGACGAAGAAAGGCCGGATCGACGGCCAAGTCAGGTGTATAGCAGCGGTCAAGGGCGCCAACGGCAAGCCGTGGATCTGGGCCGCCACCACGGAAAGCATCCTCGTCTCCACCGACGGCGGAACGACGTTCCGGCCATCTGACGCAGCCTGAACCATGGACCTCGCAGAATTCTTCGGCTCAACGACGACTTCCGACGCGCTGCTCATCGCCATCCCCCGGGCGATGACAGCGGGACTTGGTGCCCTTCCTTCTCCCCAAACACAAGGACAACCCGCATGAGTGTCCCCAAAAAGCCTTCCACCGATCGTCAGGCGATCCTGGCCTCCCTCAAAACCCAGCAAAAGGCCAAGCAAAGGAAAAGGAACCTCCTGGTCTACGGCGGCTTCGGGCTGCTCCTTGCGGCCATCATCGCCGCGGTGGCCATCACCGTCACCGGCTCCATCCAGGGAAAAAATGCGTCCGTAGAAGCTGCGAAACGGCCCATCGAGGGGATCCAGACTTACACTGGACTGTCCCGGAACCACGTCCAGGGCGCCGTCACCTACCCCCACGAACCCGGGGCCGGCGGAGACCACTCCCCCACCTGGACCAACTGCGGCATCTACACCGAACCCATCAGCGAAGAACGCGCGGTCCATTCGCTGGAACACGGCGCCGTGTGGCTGACATACAACCCCAGCCTCCCTCCAGCGGAAATCAACAAGCTCACTGCCCTCGCCAAAGACAAGCCCTACATGCTCCTCAGCCCGGACAAGGACCAGAAAGCTCCCGTCACCGCCACGGCCTGGGGAACCCAGCTGACCCTGCAGACCGCCGACGACACACGCATCCCCACCTTCATCAACGCCTACGCCCAGTCTCCGAAGGCACCGGAACCCGGCGCCCCCTGCACCGGAGGGGTTGACGGATGAGGAGCTGCAGCCCGAGCGTGCTTACTGCTGCGGGAGCCGTTGAGAACGGCGTTTCGTGACGGAAGCAGAAGACATCTGGCGTGCGGACCCGGATACGCTGCAGGACGTGATTCTGGACCGGCCCGCGGTCGAAGCACGACTGGATGAGTGTCCGCCGCTGGAGTGTGTCTGGATCCTGTCCCTGCTCGGACGCCACGCCGAAGCCGTGAAAGAAGGCCATCAGCTGCTCGCCCGCTCCCCGGACCGCTTCAAACCCTTGCTGGTCCTCGCGCACGCCTACCAGCGCCAGTACCGGTGGGCTGAAGCAGGGGCCCTCCAGGAGCAGGCGCTCCGCCTGGCCTTCACCCGGACCAGGGAAGCACTGGTCCGTCACCACATCGGCCGCCGCCTCTTCGACGAAGCACGCTACCGGGACGCCGCAGCGGAGTTCGAATGGGCCAGCGACCTGTACCGGACAGCCGGCCGCGCCCGCTTGGCCAAGGCCTCCCGGCGGGCAGCCATGCGCTCCCGGCAGGTCGACCAGCATGGGCGCAGCTCATGGCCCTAACCGGGGGATCCGGATTCGCTCCCCCGGCCGGTGATCGTCTGGCGTCCAAGGCAGCCGGACCAGGACGAACTGACCATGCGTGACCCGATCCTGGTCCTGACCGGTACAGCCATCTTTGCCGCCGCCATCGCACTGGGGATCGCCCTGCCCAGCGGCGGAAGCCGGACCGGGGCCGGTTGGCTGTCCCCTTTCCGGCAGGACCAGGCAACAGCCAGGGCCCCGCCGCCCTACCGCTGGGGACTTGCAGGCTGTGTGGCCGCGGCCGCGGCCGGTCTTGATCTCGCCGTGGCTTACGGAATCGGCAACCTCGCCCTCCGCGGGGTCCGGCATCACCGTCGAACTCGGCTTTGCCATGACGGTCCTCGCTGTCGTGTGGTTCATCTTCCGCCACGAGGTCCTCATCTATCAGCTTCGGATCGCAGCAGTACTGTACGACGCCCGGGGTCCGGCCGATCCGGAGCAGGTCAGGGCCGCCGAAGCAGTCGGAAGGTTCCTTCGCCTGGTGCTCTTCCTGCCCGGACTCTTCATCGTGCTGGCCAAGTTGATCCTTCGCCAGTAAACCGGTCCCCTGCTCGTGCCAGCGGCGGAGGCTGACGTCGTGACCGCAGCGGGTCTAGGGTGGCCGTGACGGCCGGGCCGGCCGCCACGGCCACCCTAATGGCAGGAGCTGCATCATGACTCACCACATGAGCGCCATGCTCAATTCCCACCCGCAAGGCGTCGATGCCGCCGGGACGGAAAGCCTCGCTGAATCCATCGCTGCCTGCTTCGAATGCTCCCAAGCCTGTACCGCTTGCGCCGATGCGTGCCTGGGCGAGAAGATGGTCGCTGACCTGGCCGCGTGCATCCGCACCGACTTGGACTGTGCTGACATCTGCGCCGCCACAGGCAACATCCTGACCCGTCAGACCGCCACCAACACAGCCATCACCCAGCCGGTACTCGAGGCCTGCCGGGCTGCCTGTGGAGCCTGGGCGATGAATGCGAGCAGCACTCCGGCATGCACGAGCACTGCAGGATCTGCGCCGAAGCCTGCCGCCGCTGCGAAGCCGCCTGCACTGCACTCCTCAGCGCCCCGGCCTGACCACCCGCACCGAACTGCGCGCTGGCGGCTCAGGAGCCGTTTTCAGGCTCTGAATTTTCCGTTGCTCCGGCTGCGGCGACGGGCTGCAGACCGGTCATGGTGACGTTCACCAGCCGCTGCACGGCGTCGCGGGACGGCAGCCCCGAAGCCGCTTCCAGTGCGTGCAGGCAAAAAGCGGCGAGTTCCTCAGGAGCAACATCGTCCCGGAAGGCCCCGCCCTCAGCGCCACCGCGGAGAAGATCCGTGAGGAAATCATTGAGGTGCCGCTGGGCGTGAGTGACGTGCGGACCTTGATGCAGCCGGGCACCCAAGGCGCCACCCCTGCGGGAGTAGGCCATCACTGCATACGCCTCCAGAACCGCTGCCAGCTGACGCACGGGCCCGTCCGCGCTGAGCCGCGCCTGCGCCAGCTGCTGCAGGTGCTCATGGACCTGGCGCTCGTGCCACGCATCGAGGATGGCATCGACATCAGAAAAGTACTTATACAGCGTGGCCCGCCCGATGCCGGCCGCCTGCGCAATCCGCGACATCGTCACCGAGGCCAGCCCATGCTCCTCCACCAGCGCAGCAGCTGCGTCCAGAACCGCCACCCGCACCGCACTGCGGTGCGTCTCGATCGTCTCGTTCCACAGCTTCGGCATGGACAAATCGTACAACCTGACGCTCCAATGGACAGACTGACGCTGACAATACATACTGTCTTACAAAACTCGCAGTAACCGTGAGTTCCAAACCAAGAGTGAGGGCAGGGCATGAGTGAAGGATCAGGGCCGGCAAGAAAGAGCGCCCGACCGGGGCGGACCAAAAAGCCAGAGCCCTCGACCCCGCGGTGGGTGAAAGCGTTCATCGCCGCTGGCGTGGTCCTGGTCGTCGCGTTCGTGATCCTGCACCTGACCGGAGGCGGCATGGGACTCCATCAGCCGTGAAGCTCATGGCACCGGGACCGCGCAAACTTGCCCTGACCATCCACGTTGCCAGCTCGGTCGGCTGGCTGGGCGCGGTCGCATCCTTTCTGCTCCTCGCAGCCACCGGGCTGACCAGCACGAACCCGCAGCAGGTGCGCGCCGCCTACCTGGCCATGGACCTGATCGGCTGGTCCATCATCTTCCCGCTGAGCCTGGCATCCCTGATCTCCGGCATCATCCAGGCCCTGGGCACCGTCTGGGGACTCTTCCGCCACTACTGGGTCCTGATCAAACTCATCATCACCACCCTGGCCACGGCACTGCTGCTCCTCCACCTCCAGCCCGTCAGCCACATGGCCGGCATCGCCTCGGTCTCCGACCTCTCCGCCACCGACATGACCGGAATGCGCGCCCAGCTCATCGCAGACGCCGCAGCCGCTGTCCTCGCGCTGCTCGTGACGACCGTGCTCTCGCTGTACAAACCCCGCGGCATTACCAAATACGGACGTACTCGTGCAGGAGGGCAGCAGCCCGTTCCGCACTCCTAACCCATGCCCTCATGCGGGCATCAAGGTAGGACGTATCAGGTCCGACAGCTGTGCAGTGTCGCATTACCCGTGTGTCCCGGATCCCTAGGCTTTCAAGACATCGAAACCGCCAAGTTGAGCTGTGAAAAACCGCCATTCTGAACTAACAGTCACACGCTGCTTGTCTCGATCTCCTGTCAGTCTGAAGCAACAGTTTTCTGCATTCGTCTGGCGACTGCTTCGGAGAATACACCGTCCGTTGCATCACGGTCAGTGGCGTACACCATGTACGGATTGATGATGCATCTGAAGTCAAGTGTCATCGACGATGCCAGTCCGGTGTAAGCGGTATAGCTGTGTGGCAGGCCCCCCACATAGGAAGGTAACAAATTTATCGAACCAGGCAGCCTTCCGGCCGTTCTCACCAGTCGCACCGGTATCTCGACCATGTTCTTTGTCGCGCTCCCAAGGGACCAGTTGTAGACCGGGGCAGCTATCACTACCGCATCCGCCGACACGATTGCATCCTTCAGCCTGACAACTCCGGCGTGATCATGGGCTGGCGCATTGTCAAAAGCAGGAAGCATCATCTCCTGAAGATCGACCAGCTCAACACATGCTCCCTTATCTTCCAGACGCCGGGCCGCATTGAATGCCAGAAAACGGCTCTGACTCAAGGGATCAAGACTGCAGGAACAACCAGAACCGAAAGTGAGGCGCTGAATCGCCGAGATCGTCCTCCTCGGCTAAACCATGATCAAAAATCATATACAAATCCTATTCGGCACTCGGACCGCTACCCGGTACGTGCTCCGCGAATAGGTCCGTGACTCTTGGGCACAAGACCACGACGGATGTATCCTGCTCGGAATCTTTTCCGCGTTCATGGTTCCGATACTTCTGTTCTTCGGAATCTGGACTGAAGGCCTCGACGACGAGGAGTCCTGCGAGATATTTCATCATCAGACCTATGACTGGGCGTACAGAATGGTGCACCCTGAAAATGCGGGCAGGAACATCTTCCCGTTGAGCAACAAGTGCAACGCCGACTACGACACGGTCCCCTTCTGGATGAACCCCGCGGTCGTCGGGTTCGCACTCCCTGCCGTCGGCGCCTTCGTAGTGCCACCACTGAGGAAACGGACGATCGGGCAACGGCCGAGCGGTCCTCGGTCAGGGGCCCTGTAGCTGTTCCGAAATCTCCACGGCAGCCGAGTCTCCGGACGGAGACCCGGCTGCATGGCCCGAGCTGTCTGGGGGCGGTCTGGACTACTGGCTCCCGCTGCCCCCAGCCGGGGACAATCCTGATGGGTTATCCACCGCTACTGCTGCTGAGGGAGCTTCCCCAATGGCTCCCAATTGGCAGCCGTGGATAACCCGGATTGACCCCAACTATGGACAGCAAGCTAGGCACCTTGGAGCTCCCGGGCGAAGTCCTGTCCGTTTTAGAACAGCCCCGCGGGCGGCTCCTCGCATGGCAGAGGGGACAGTTTGGAGCGGTGACCGTCCTCCGGGTTGCAGCCCCGGAACGGCCCATCAGTTGAGAGCAGCACGGACATGTGGTGATCTGCGTGGTCGCGCCACCACACGCTCATGCCCGTGGTCCCGTCCAGGCGCAGGAATTCCCACGCCCGCCAGAGTGCTTCCAGCCGGCTGATCGCTTCGGCATGTTTCCACCATTGCGGGCACCAGGTGACCCGCCCTGTACGTTGAGTTGCCTGCGGTAGGTGGCGGCCAGCTTTTTGGTGACGAACTCGGCGACGTTCGGGTAGAACAGCTCAGGGACGTCCGCGTCGGCCTCTGCTGCTGGCTCAGCGGCGGCCGCGGTGTCCTCGAGCTCGTCGTCCCATTCCCCGAGGCCTTCAGCCATCCGAGGCTCCAGCGGCTACCCAACGATTGGCTGCCGCAGGTGCCGGCCGGTTGGCCGGGTCGTGCGCAGCGATGGAGGCCCGCACTGCCTCGGCGTGCGCGCCCTTCATCCATGGCACGGTTTCAAGCAGCGCGGCGGGGGCGCCGGAGGCGAACATGATGGCGCGGCCGCGTGGGAACGCGGCCAGGTCCGAGACGTCCAAGGTGCGTTCTTTGCGGTCGTCGTCGTGGCTGTAGGAGGTGCCCTGTTTGGAGCGGCTTCTGGTCATGTTGGAGTAGCGATACTCGCCCACGAGCTGCGCGAGCTCGTTCAGGAATTCTGCTTCGGCCACACCGCCGCCGTAGACCTTAATGTTGGCTGCGGACCAGAGCTTGCGCATCCCGTCACGGCCCCAGACCTCCACGCCTTGGGACCATGACTGGAGGATGGTCATCAGGACGATGCCCCGGGAGCCGTAGTGGCTGTAGAGGTTCGGCAGTTCGCGCCAGCGGCAGACGTTTGCTGCTTCGTCCAGAACAGCGACCATGGGTGTGGCCAGCCGGCCGCCGGGTGAGTGGACGGCGAGTTCTTCGGCTGCCTCGACCGTGGCCACGGTCAGCGCCGTGACCAGTGGGCCGGCGGTGCCCTTGCCTTCCTTGGAGAGGCTGTACAGCGTGCCTTTGGACCGGACGAACTCTGCAGGGTCGAACTGGGGCCGTGCGTCGTTTTCGCCCTGCGGCGTCACCCACCGGGCCACTTGGCGGTTGGTGAGGCAGGACGCCATTTGCAGTGCCGTGCCGTACACGCCGCCGCGTTGCTTCTCGGGTGCGTTGATCACGCCGCCGACGGCGTTCGCGGTCTGCAGGAAGCCGTGGGCCTTGAGGATGTCTACCGCTTCGTCGTCGGCGGGCCGGGTCAGCCAGGTGTGAACCTGCGTGATCGGCCGGCCGTCGAGGGCGGCGGCGAGCAGGAGGCCGGCAATAAGATCCTGGCCGGCCGGATCGAAGTAGGCGTCCGTTTTGGCGTCCGGGCCGCGGGAGCCTGCGGCGAAGTGGTCGGCCAGGCGTGCCGCGCGCACTTCGTCAGTGACGTAGGACAGGGGGTTCCACCACCAGGTGGGTTCCTCGAGCGCGACGGACTGAGGGTCAAAGACCCACACCGGTCCGGCGGCGGCGCGGACGTCGCGGGTGCCGTCAACGATGTCGCGCTTGTTCGAGGTCACCAAGGCAGCGCCGGGGGCGGCAAGGATGGCCGGGATGGCCCGGGAGGTTGTCTTGCCTGTGCGGGGTCCCCAGATGTCGATGTGCATGTCTTCCCAGGAGCCGTAGACCATGTGCCCGCCCAGGACGGTCTTGCCAACCGGGACACCGGGTGAGCCTTTCACCCCCAGACGTTCGGCGGTGGCCGTGGCCCCGCGCAGGCTCAGGGCACGAAGGTCCCGGCCTTTGGCCATGTGCTGGGCGGCGGCATCCACGCGGGAGCGCTTGGACCGCCGGCGCAGCACCCCACGGACCACCACAACGGCCACGACGATGATGAGGACGCCGAAGCCGATCAGGACCCAGGTGGCGGCCGCAGGCCAGGTGACCTTGTGCGAGAGCAGGCCGAAGACCAGTTCAAACGGGTTGGCCGGCAGCTTCTGGCCATCCTTAGACAGCATTGACCCGAGGTGCACAGCGCCGGCCACCGAGCCGACACCGAGCACCACGACAGTGATGAAGACCCACAGCAGGATGGTTTCGCCGTCCATCCGGGAACGCTTGCCGCTGCTTGGTGCACCCATCAGTTCTCCCCTTCGCCGTTCCGGTTGATCGTCCAGCGCTTGTTGGTGTCGTGCAGTGCTTCCTCCACACTGGTTAGCTTGAGCGCGACGGGGATCCCGGGGCGGCCGCCGACTTTGAAGAGGAACTTGCCCAGGCCTGGGCGTACCCGTTTGCGGGATCCGCCGACGTCGGTCCATGACCCGGGGTCAGCCCATGAGATGAGGCGGGATTGCTCGGCCCGGGAGAGGGTGACGGCTTTGTTGAGTTTTTCCATTTCGGCGCCGGGCAGTGCGCCGCAGACGACCATGCCGGAGCGTTCGACGAAGCCGCGTGCTTTCATCCGTTCGGATTCGGTGGGCAGGGCTTCGAGGTCACTCATGGTGTGGGTGATCATGGCCTGCCCGACGCCTTCGGTGCGGTTCAGGCGGGTTAGCGAGTCAACCCGGTCCACCATGCCTTCACCGGAGCGCAGGGCCCGCCAGAGTTCGTCCATGACGACGAAGTAGTTACGGCGCGGTTCCAGGCCGGCGTCGGCCAGGGTGTGGGCCACTTGGACGGTGGCGAACCCGGTTGACCAGCAGGCCAGCAGGCAGGCGGCCTGGATGTCCCGCTGCGTGTCGGAGATCCCTGACAGGTCGAAGACGACCGGTTTGGTCAGGTCCATCGGCTGGTCGGTGGGTTTGGAGAACATGTCCGAGAACCGGCCCGAGCCGTCGAGGGAGTACAGCGAATGGCGCAGCTGGTCGGTGGCGTCGAGGTAGCGGCTCATGTCGCCACGGTCCAGGGCGATGGCCCGGAGCTCGGCGGGCGCGTCTTTGATGACCTCGATCAGATCCCCGATCAGGGGAACGCGGTCCAGGCGCTCGTCCAGGATGTGCAGCGCCCGGTCAATCAGGGATTCCTCGTGTGCGCTGGGCTTGGCGTTGCGCACGATGGTGATCAGCGCCGTGATCATGTTCAGGCGCCTGTTGTGGGAGTCGGCCATCAGCTGTTCGGCCAGCTTCTCCGCTTTCATCACAGCAGCAAAGAACGGCGCGGCCGCGGCCGGGTCGGTGGTCCGGTTCGCCGTGGCCCGGTGTTCTTCGGCGGAGGCGAGCAGCCTCAGGGCTGCGCCGGTGGCTTCACCGGGGTCCAGGACGTTCAAGTGGCCGCGCCCGGGGCCTAGGCTGATGACCTGGCCGCCGAGGGCTTCGATGAGGTCAACGTAGTCCGGTTTCAGGTCACCGAGGATCAATGGGTTGATGCCCCGGCCGGCCAGGCCCAGGACGATGTGCCGGACCAGCGTGGATTTGCCGTAGTGCGGCAGGCCGAGGACGAACATGGACGGGTTGTTGATCATCCCGTGCATGAACCAGCTGATGGGATCGGCTCCGAAGGGCGCTCCGGTGTCGGTGTGAACGCCGATCGGCACCCCGAGGATCGGGGTGCCGGACCCGCCCACGAACGGCCAGAGACCGCAGACCTGGACGGAGGTTCCGCGCCATTCGTCGGCTGCCGTGACGTAGACGGCTTCGCCCTGTCCGCGGCCGCGCCAGCCCCGCAGGCCCGGGCGGCGGGCGACCGCGGCCGCGAGCTTCGTGGCAGGAGCCTGCGTGGGCTGGTGCTTGGTACGGCTGCCGAACATCACATGGCCTCGCGGATCTCTTCGGGGACCTTCAAGTGCTTGGGCAGGACCAGTCCCAGCGGCAGGGACGCGGCAAAGGCAGAATCCTGCGAGCCGTAGGCACGCCGCAACAGCAGACGGGCCGATGGGCCGAGGTTGCCCTCGACCACGGCCACGGCGTCATCAAGGTCACGGGAGGACAGCACCGTGGCGGTGACCACCATGCCGAAGTTGACCAGCCCGGCGCCCTTGGCTTCCTCGGCTGCGGTGGCCTGCGCCGCGCGCGCATCGACCAGGGCGCGGGCGGTGGGCCGGTTAGTGGAGGAGGCGCGGGTGAGGGCGTTGGTCTGGTCGGTCTCCACGATGGCGGCCGCGCGGCCGGCTTCGATCGGCCGGTACAGCAAGGTGACGCGCTTGCGGGCAATCTCCCCGTGCGGAGCGACCAGGCGGGCCAGCGCGGATGCCAGAATGTGGCCCCGGGGAGCGCCTGTCATTGACCAGGACACCGAGTGCCCGGAATCGTGGCGGTAACCGTCCCAGTCGGCTTGATGGGCCGACGGCCCGACGTCGCTCCAGCTCAGCTCAACAGGTGTGCCTTGGTAGTGGGCTTCGTCAATGAGCCGGGCCGCTGCAGGGTCGTACGCCACCCGAACCACCTCACACAGTTCCTGGGCGTTCAACGGCGCGCACGCACCGGCACCGGTGGATTCCAGACGCTCGGTCAGGCTGGGAAGCCGTGACGCAAGATCCCTTGCGATCTCGTCGGCGGTGCGTCGCTTGCCCCCTGCCCGGGCAGCGGCGCTGAACGTCAGCGCGACCCACGCACGGATCGTGGCCGATCCCTGCGGGTAGGTCTCCAAGGCCTCCCGGAGCATGGCCTTGGCAATGTCCGGGGCGTCGTCATGGATGTTCGACTCAACTTCCCGGCGCAGCCGTGCCCCGGAATCGGGAGCGGTTTCAACCGTGACCGATGTGGCCACGACGGCAGGTTCATTCGACAACGAGGCCAGCCAACCGCCCCAGTTAGCCACCCAAGCATCAATCTGTTCGGGATCGACCAGCGACGCCCCGTCGGGCTGGGTGCCGAAGACAACGGTGTAGTGGGCGGTGGAGGGAAGGTGGATCAACGCGAACGGGCGCCCATACGAGTCCGTGAACTCGTACAGCCTGGAACCGGCAGAAATCCCCGGGAGCTGGAACTCACCCCAGGGCGTCAGTCCCAACGGGCCGGAACGGTAGATGTTGGCCTTCTTGCGCCGCGCCAAGCGAAAAGCCAAACGAGCAAAAACCCGTTCCCCCACAGACTTGTTGTGCTTATCGGTCACCGAGACGACGGCCAGCCCCAACCCCAGGACGAGCAGGGCAACCAGCCCGGCGAACCAGCCACCGACAAAGAAGCAGATCACTGTGATGATCAGGCCCACAAACAATCCTGCCGTTGCCAGCCCGCCAAGGGTGCCGATGCCGGCCTTACGCGGACGCCGCCAGTTGCCGTAGGTCGGTTCCCTGTACGTGTTTTCGATAGCTGCCAAGTCAGGCACCCCCCGTGCTTTCTTCGCCCATGTCTTTGATCGCCCCGGAAGCGGCTTGGCCGGCTTCAAGGCCTTTCTGTGCGGCCAGCACGGCGACACCGCCTGCACCCGCCGCCGCAGCTCCACCGCTGGCGACCGCTCCGCTGGATGCAGCTCCACTGCCCGAAGCAGCACTGCCTGCCCCGCTAGATGCTGTGGGGCCAGTTCCGGGTTGTGCACCCGTGGCTCCCGAACCCCGGGTGCCGGCCTTTCCAGCCGTGCCAGATGTTCCTGCCGTTCCCTGACTTCCAGTCCCTGACGGACCATCCGACCCCGGGTTCTGGGTCGATGTGCTGTTGGTCGTCGTATGGCTGGTGGATGTGCCTCCGCCTCGTCCGGCGCTGCCCATGCTGATAGCACCGGAAGCCAGTGCGCCGACTGTTCCCGCCGCCAGACCGCCACCACCGGCAGCGACGGCACCCACCATTGGGGTGACGAACCGCATGAGGGCTGGCATGGCGAACAAAGCAATGATCATCAGGGCCAGTCCGGTGACCGTTGTCAGGAGCGAGGAGCCGAAGTCCTTGCCGTCACCAACGTTCCCGAAGATCTTGCTGCCGCTCAGTTGGAAGGCCGTGGCGTAGACGATGGCGGCCGCGGGCTTGTAGAGAATGAAGGCGATCAGCCAGGCGGTGCACTTCTGGAACCAGCCCTTGCCGGCCTCGGTGTTGGTAAAAGCTGCAGCCGTAGGAAAGATCCCCGTCAGGATGACGAGCAGGCCACCGCGGACGATCATGAGGACGATCTGCATAACGGAGGCCAGAATCGCGATCAGCCCGAGGAAGATGATCATGATGGAACCGATCGGGCTGGTGGCCGAAAGCGCCAGCAGGGACGTGATGTTCTCGTTAAACGACGTCCCATCCGTGGAGCTCTCAATGATCCAGGCAGAGAATTTATCGGCCGCAACCGTCAGAAGACCCACTGCCGCCACGCCCGCGCCAGACACGACGACCAGGGTCGCCAGCGAACGCACCAGATCACGCAGGGGTGCACCCCTTCGCTCGATCACCATCTTGGCCGCGCCCACAAGGACGGACAGCACAGCCAGTGACGCTGTCCAAAAGTAGAGACTGTTCTGCACGAACAACACCGGATCGCTCGCGGTAGAGCCTCCCGGCGCTGCTGTCAGGTCGGGAGTCCCCACGTTCACCCAGAACGTCCCGAGCGTCTTCACAGTCTGTCCGACGGCGTCAGCAATCGCTTTGGCCATGTTCTTGATCGCATCATTGGCGGCGTCCTCGATTGCAGCCCCTGCATGGCAGCCGATGCTGAAGGCATCCCATCCTTCGCAGGCCATTAGACACCAGACCAGGGAATGTACCCGGACAAGTCACTTATCTGTCCCCCGCCAGTGCTGCCGGTTGCCGGAACAACAACCTTCCAGTCTCCGCCGTGCCACTGGAGCGGAACAGGCACAGAAACCAGCGCACCGTTGCTGCCCTTTGCTGCAATCACGATCACCGCGCGATCGGCGTCATATGAGCGGATCTGAAACCCTGCGATCTGCGCTGTCACAGCTGATGTCTCTTGCGGCTCAGGCTGATTCAGCAATGCATCCCGTTCGGGGCTAGGGACTGCTAGCTGCTCGTAGACGAGTCGAGCCTTCCCCGTAGCGGACAGCACGGCGACGTTCGACGCCGCATACAGCGCCCCGGTTGGTGAGTGTGCGAAGCAGGAGCGGAGGCCGTTGGCTTCGGTCTTGCCGGGTCCGAACTGGGTAGGTGATGTTGGCGCGGCGATCTTGCCAACTAATTCCCATTTGGTGTCGGTGGGTGTGGTGACTGGTTTGGCCTGGTCTCCGGAGGGCAGGCCGCATACGCTTGCGGCGGCCGTTGCGCTGGGTTGCGCGCTGGCCGTGGCAGATCCGGAATTGCTTGGTTCGGCTGTCGGGTTTCCGCCACCTTTGGGGAGCAGGGCAAGGATGATCCCGAGCGCGACCATGATCGCCACGACAACGGCCGAGATGATGAACTTAGGTTTGGTCAGCGGGTTCTGGTCTTCGTTCACTGTCGGTTCAGTCATGGCTGGAGCTCCTTAGACCAGTGCGCCTACGACGCCGCCTGCGGAGGCTGCCAGGATGCAGCCGCCGAGGACCCATGCCAGGCGGCCGGCGTGCTCGCCGCCTTCGCCGCGTCGGTTGTTGATCATCATCGTTCCGGCGGTGATCAGGATGCCGGCCACGGCCAGGCCGAAGACGATCCAGGCGATCCATTTGAGGATCGTGAGCAAACCTTCGGAGCCGGGAGGTGCTTCACCGGTGCCCGGGTTCGGTATCTCGGTGAGGGCGAAGCTGGACCATTCCATGGCCTTGGAGAACAACATAGGGGTTTCTTCTTTCTACTTGGCCGGGAGGGCGGCGGTGGCAGTTACTGCGATGCGCACCTGTTCAAGGGCGGTGCGGGCTTCTTTGGGAAGTTCTTCGGGGGCAACGTCGTGGCCGTAGCGCCATCTATCCACCCAGGGAAAATGCCACACGTGGGGCACTCCCCCACCGACGACATACGAGAAGTCGCGGATCTCTTTGGGGAGCCGGCCAGGAGCGTCGGCCATGACCACCAGGCCGGCGACCTGGATCCCGGGAAGTGACCGTGAAGCCCATTCAGTTGCCGCCAACCGTGCCGCACGCAGGCCGGGGATATTGGAACGGGCCACGAGGACGACGACGGATCCAGTTGCCGACAAAGGCCAGTGATGCTCCGCTGCCCTGGTGTTCTTGTCCAGACGTGCAAGCGACGTTTCGCCCGCGCCGCCGTGCACGCCAAGCCACCAGAAACCCGGTTCCCTCCCCGCTGCGTTCCTCCGGGGAAGCCGGTCCGCTTGGTCCGGCTGCGGAACACTCAGCTGCGGCCTCGTCGCCCCCGTAGGGATGAACGGCGGCTCTTCCGGGATGACTGGAACAGGTTCGTCGATAGTTTCTGCGCTGAGGGTCACCCAGCGATTCTTTGAGACCGGCATTTCACATCCCCTAGTAATGTCCGCAAAGATCGTATCGGTACCATCCGACACGAAAGGCCATAAGTGACCTCCAACAACAGCTTTAGTACCTTTCAATCACTTCCAGTACATCACAGTACCAATTTGTGGTCTACGATGGCTCTATGCGGTGGGACGGACTGAGCGTGGACCCCAAGTACCTGGAGGCACTCTTCGCCAAGTACCCGGAGCGTCTTACGCCTCAGGACCTCGAAGAGATCTTCGGGCTGTCCCGAAACACCGTCTACCGCTGGCTCCAAACCGGAGTGATTCCTGCTTACCAAGTCGAGAAGACATGGTTGATCGCCAGAGATCAAGTCAAAGACTGGGTCTGGGAGAACCGGAACACACTCAGGAAGGGCCAGACACCGGAAGTGAACGAGGACCAGCCCTAGGGCGAAGCACCGAACAGATGTGAGGGGGACACATGCAATCACCAAGGAGCGGACCCGTGCTGGTCGCCGGTGCCGTCCTTGCGCCCGTCGGTTTGGTGCTGTCCATCATCCTGTTCGGCGGGGGCTCCCAGGCCGCGGCCGACGTCTGCTCACCAACCGGTTCCAGCGTCAGCGTTGACGCAGCCCAGCTGCCCAAGGTCGCTGTCGCCGGCTACGAGGGCGAGCAGCTGAAGAACGCCGCCCTGATCATCAATGCAGGCAAAGCCCTTGGCCTGTCTGCCCGGGGGCAAACAATCGGTGTCATGACAGCCATGGGCGAGTCCGGGCTCCGCGTCCTGGACCACGGAGACGGACCGGGACCTGACTCCCGAGGACTGTTCCAGCAGCGCGACAACCGTGCCTGGGGCACCTACCAGGACCGCATGAACCCAACGACATCAGCCACGAACTTCTTTACGGCCCTTCAGAAGGTCAGCGGGTGGGAACAGCTTGAACCCACCACGGCCGCGCACAGGGTCCAGCGCAACGCCGACCCGTTCCACTACCAGCCCTATTGGCCGGCCGCCGTCGAGGTCGTCGCCGCCCTGGGCGATGTGAAGATCACCGACGCCGGCGGCGAAAGCTCCTGCGGCATCCCCGGCCAATCCGGGAAAGGCGATGACCTGCCGTGGAGCACGGCCCAGATCTACGAGCCATCTCCCCTGGGCATGTTCAACCGCGAATGCGTCGACTTCGCCCTTTGGCGCATCAACCAGCAGCTGGGCAGCACCACCGCCCCCTACAAGATCCTCAACGGCACCTTCCGGCCCGATGGCGCCCTCCTCGGCTCCGCCCTGACCTGGAAGGACGGTTGGGACGCCAAGGGCTGGCCCACCGGTGAAACGCCACGTGTCGGCGCGGTCGTCTGGTACTCCCCCGGCACCGGAGGAGCAGACGGCACTTACGGCCACGTCGCCGTCGTCAAAGCCGTCAACGGCGACGGCAGCTTCCTCGAAGAGGGCTACAACGGCAACCCCGCCCCAAACGACCACACCTACTACACCCGCACCGTAGAGAACAGCACTCCCAGCGCCTTTCTCTACCTGCCCGGCAGCAACTCACCGGAGGAACCATGAAACGCAACCTGACAGCCCTCGCGGCCCTGCTCGTGTGTACCGCCTGCGCGCCGGCAGCCAGCTCAACCCCTGCGGCGGAACCATCACCCAGCACTTCCACCACCGCGCCGGCCACCCTCAGCGCAGGCGGCAAGCCCCAAGCACCCGGCGGCACAGCACCGGCCACTTTGGGCATTGCCTGGGACGAGGCAAGCAAAACAGCCGCGCTGGACACCGCCACCAAAGCCATGACGCTTTACGCCCGCCCCACGGTCACGGACAAAGTATGGATCCAGGACCTCGGTCAGCTCCTTACCGCCCAGGCCACCGCCGACTACCAATACGTCGACCCCGCCAACATCCCGGTCACCAAGGTCACCGGAACAGGCCAGCTCAAGATCGATGAGAACAACGGCTTCGGCTGCCATGTCGTGTTCCCCACCGACGCCGGCAACTACGACGTCCAGCTGCTCCGCAGCGCAGCCGACAAGCCCTGGCAGGTCAACCGTTTCACACCCCCGAACGGCACAAAGTAAGGACAGATGATGGAAACCCAAGCACTCGACTTCCCCAAGATCAACGCCGTTCTACGCACCAACGGAACCGGCGAAGTCACCATCAACGGGACCTCCCACCCGATCGAGGCCGCCGACGAAGCCGCCGTCCTGACCGATGCGATACGCCTCATCACCGAAACCGCTGCTCAGCTCGGCCGACCCGTCCGCGTCAGCACCACCGACCCGGACGGGCAGGGCCTCATCATCGTCTCCCCCGACGGTGTCGTCAGCGAAGCAGCGTCGATCAAGCCCGCCTCCCGACGGGAGGACACTTTGCCCGTTAAGGCCGCCCCTTCACCCGAACCGGCCAAGGTCACGACCACGCCCGCTCCGGCTCCCGCCGCCCCTCAAGCCGAGGAAACGCCCGCACAACCAGCCGGCGCTGCACCGGCGGCCTTCGGTGCAGCTGTCACGGACGCGGCCGCCAAGGAGCCCGCACCGGCCTCCACAACAGCCGCTGAGGAGCAAGCCGGCCGGCGAAGCCTCAAAGACACCTCCTTCCTCATCAGCACGCCCGCGCTCCAACCCGCCACGCGCGGCTGGCGCGGCGCTCTCAGCCGCCTCGGCTTCCGCATGGACCCCTCACCCGAAGAGCTGGCCGAACGCGAAGACATCCGCACCGTGAGCCAACACTGGCCCGGCCCCCGCACCGTCGCGGTCGTCAACCGCAAGGGCGGCGCGAACAAGACCCCCACCGTCGTCATGCTCAGCGCCATCCTGGCCCGCTACAGCGGCGCAGCGACCGTCGCCTGGGACAACAACGAATCACAGGGAACCCTCGGTTGGCGCACCGAAAATGGCGGCCACAACAACAGCGTCCTGGACCTCATCGACTCCTCCCAGGCGCTGCTCTCCCCCAGCGCCCAAGCAGCCGAGATCGCCCGGTTCGTCCACCACCAGACCGCCGACAAGTTCGACGTCCTGCGCTCAGACGAGAACGACGAAGGCGATCACGAAGTAACCGCAGAGGAAGTGGACATCGCCCACCAGGTACTCACCCGCTACTACCGGCTCATCGTCATGGACTCCGGAAACACCGCCCGCGCCGCCAACTGGCGCCGCATGATCCACCACACCAACCAGCTCGTCGTCCCCGTAACAGCCATCGAAGACCGCGCCGAAGCCGCGCGCCTGACCCTCCAAACCCTCGAATCCCGCGGCGGCCACGACGCCGAACTGGCCCGCAACGCCGTCGTCATCGTCTCCGAATCCACCGACGCCAAGCGCAGCATGAGCGGAGATGCCCTCAAACGCGCCAAGGACGAGGCCCGGCGGATCGCTGACGGCTTCGCCCCCCATGTACGAGCGGTCGTTCGAATCCCCTACGACCCCGCCCTCGTCAACGGACCCATCCGCTACGAAGCACTCCAACCGGCAACACAGCGCGCATGGCTCGGTGCAGCCGCAGCGGTGGCTAAGGAATTCTGACGGACATGAAGGCAGAGTTCCATGTCACAAACGCGACACGCTTCCGTTTTCTGAAAACAAATCCCGAAGGGGTCGATTACCCGGTGATAGTTTCGGAGCAGTCGCAATGACACAACAGTCGGTCTGAGCGGCAGGCTAACAACGATGAAGATGTAACCGCGACTGCGGGGACGAAATTCAAAGGACACAGCACATGACGGCAGTAGCAGTAAATCGAGGCGGCGGGCGTCCCAGTAAAGGCCTGCGTAAGTTCATTGGTTTCCGCTCACCGGAACCCACTGCTGACGGTATCGCCAAGGTTGCAGCCCACAGGGGCCTCACAGTAACCGAATACCTTCTGTCCGTTGTGGAACCAAAGCTGCAAGAAGACCTGGCCGCACTAGACCGCGACGACTACCAGCAGGAGCTGCCCATCCGCATCGCCTCATGACAAAAAAGAAGGCCCGCACAAGGCGGGCCTTCGAAGCTTGAGACTTACCCTCTGGATTGCTTGCCGGCGGATCAGATTGTAAGTCGCGGAGGGCCAATCAAGGCCATCCTTTGTGTTGCTATGAAACCGATCTGGCAGGATCGGCCCTTTTTCATACCTCAATCCCCGAAAGGATTACCCACATCGTACATCAGCACGTCTCCGTGCTTCCAGCACGCCCAATTTCTGGCGTGTCAAAGCAGCCAGACGACCCAGCCCACCGTTTGGGCGGCGCTAGCACCCTTGCTTGCCGGCCAACCCCGCGTTCGACTGTCCCGTGACGCGGGCAAAACCTACCCCCAAAAACACGAGCGGAATCTCACCGAATCATTGCCTTCGCTGCCCGCTGCAGTGCGGATTTTTGGCAAGGACGGCACCTGTGCGGCGATCTTCCTCGACTTCGACTCCTCCGTAGCAGGTACGGACTGGGTCCAGGCCGACGTCCGCGCCGTCCAAACCTGGCTACACTCAGTCGGGGCCCGCTGGATTGAGGACTTTTCGCCGAACGGCGGCCGCCACGTCTACGTCCCACTGGCGCGGCGGGTAACCTTCTCTGAAGCGCGTGATCTTGTCGAGGCGCTCGGCACCCGGTACCGGAGCCTGGACAAGACCCCGCACCAGAACTTGCTCCACGGCTGCATGCGAACTCCCGGCTCACCGCACAAGCGCGGCGGCCACCAGGAACTGGCGATGAGCCTGTCCATGGCCTACGACATCGCCCGACGGCCCAACAGCGCCGCAGTCTGGGCGGCCATGACCAACGACCTGGCCTCCGAAATCAAGGCCGTCAGGGCACTGCGGCTGGAGGAAACGTTCACTCCGGCAACCTCCAATTTGCCCGTGGTTGAGCAGCCGGTGGGCCGCATGTCCCGAGCCATGCAGGTGCTCGCCCAGACGGGCATGTACGACACCAACCGGTATGCCTCTGATTCCGAGGCTCGCCAGGCGGTCATCCTCAGTGCCGCGACCGCCGGTTTGGAGCTGGTGGATGTGGAGCGCCGGATGCTGCAGGGAACCTGGCCTGGACTGGCCTCCTTCTACGCCCGCTATGCAGCCCGCCACCGCTTTCCGTCACTGCGGCGCGACTGGATGAACGCCCTCAGTTACTTAAGCAAAAAGACGGCTCAGACCGACCGGAATGACAATGTCCGCAGATTCCCCACAAGCCAGCCAACCACACAGGCGGCAGAGGTAAAGGGGATTGGTCCAATTTCAAATCCCGATGCAGAGCATCGGTTCATCCGGACCTGGCGAAACGCCTTGCGCATACGGGAGGTGAACTACCAACAATCCAGGACTGGTATGGCGCGGCGGATGGTTCTTAGGGCGTTAGGGGAGGCAGCTCACATGACGGGATCTCGGTTCATTGAATTCGGCGTCCGGTCCATTGCCGTGGCCACGGGTCTTGACCACACCACTGTTGGTCTGCATTTGAGGCAGTTGCGGGCGGAGAAGGATCCCTTGGTTACTCTCGTTGAAGAAGCCAGGGGAACCAAAGGCGATCTCTACATGTTGACCGTTCCCGAAGAGCTGAAAGGTGCCGCCGAGGATGCTACCTGGCAGAAAGGGAAAATTTACGCCCTGCGTCCTGTCTTCCGGGAACTGGGGCTGCCGGCGGCGTTCGTCTACGAAGCGCTGGAGCACGCCCCTGGGGTGCCAACTGTCGAGATTGTGCGGCTCACTCGGCTGTCTCGTTCCGCCGTCCACGAAGCTCTGGAAGTCCTCAGCGCTTGGAACCTGGTTGTTCGCAGTCCCAATAGGGCCTGGTCAATCGTAGCTGGTACCTCACTGAGACAACTCGCCGAACAATTTGGGGTCCTCGAAGCGGTGGCCCTCCAGTTACAGCGCTACCGCAACGACCGGATTATCTGGCGGGAATGGCTCGCTAAGAACGTCAACACCGTCCCAGAGCTGCTCTCCCCCGGTGAAGACTATCCTTGGGAGATATTCGAGGGGCCACCCGATGAATGGTCACTGTCCGACATGGCCTTCAACAGAACTGGATGAAGGTCAGCGCCAAAGGCCTATCAGTTGTGGGCCCACTCCCCCGGTCTGCACATCCTTACGGGTGTCGATGCGGCCGTCCACCGCATCCACTCCCGCGGTTGATTTGGTACGCTCCGTCTTCGTGCCATAAGTCATGCCATAAGCACTATGGGAAGACGAGCGTTGCTTGTCCCCAGGGGGTCCAGCATCACTCCCTAGGAGTCTGTACCGCCTGGATATGAAGTTTGAAGACGGCCGAGACGAGCGCGCTGCGTGACGGTGCGTCGAACTCGGTGACCTTCTCATCCAGCCAGGCAACCTGCAGCCCGTCGAGGCGTAGTTGGATCTGAATGCCGGCCTCCCCCCGTTTTCGCGGTGCGCGGCGGGGCATGCCGGAACGGGTCAGTGTTGTCTCGGAAGTGAACTCCTTGGCGATCTGCTTGTCATCGACGGCTTCAAAGGCGTCAACCAACAGCTCTGCGTACGTGGTCCGCTCCTGATAGACGGCATCCTTGACCTGGGCCAGGAGCGCTGGCGGCAGGTACACCCCGACGTTACGCAGCGCCCCGGGAACCAGCTCGGAGGCTTTGGTCGCGTTAGCTGCCCGCTTGGCATCAGGCTGCTGTCGCGCGGTGGCCTTTGCGGCCTTGACGGATGTAGGCGTGGGCTCCTCCCGCTCCCCTACCGCCTCAAGGGGCGTCTCCTCGACAGGTGCCTGTCCAGCGGGGCGCTTCTCCGCCTGCGGCTGGTCAGTAGGCACGTGCGTGTCAGCGGCGTCAGGTGCTGCTGGTGGCGGTACCTGCATAAGTTCCCGGGCCCGTGGCTCCGCCGATTCACCGGTTTCGGGTTCCGGTGCAGGGGCGCCCCTCCCCCGTTTCGGAGCCAGCAACCCCTGCAGTGTTGTACCGCGGGCAGGCGCTACAGGTGCGAATGCCCCGGCAAGGCTCTGTCGGCCGCTCATGCCTGGTTCCCGCTTTCGATCTCGTTCAGTCGGGCGAGGATCTCGCCGGTCAGTTGCTCGTATTCTTCAGCCAGTCCCCCGGCATTGCGCGAGAAGAAACCGTCCGCCGGCTTCTCCCCCGCCCGGAGCGCCTTCAGGCGGTTCTTCTGGGCGTCGGTAACGGCACCTTCAAGTTCGTGGAAGAGCAGGCCCTTGCGGCGGGCGTCGGCGCTTGCGCTCTCCAGGTTCCTGATTCGGGTTTCGAAGACCGGAGCGACGGTGCCGAGCATCTCTTCCAAGGTGTCTCGGACGCTGCGTTCCAAGCGCAGGGAGCGCGGCCCAACACCGAACAGGACGACGCCCGCCAACTGCAGGGACGGGTTGCGGTCACGTACCGCCATGAAGCGGCGTGCGATGCGTTCGACACCGTCGATGCTCGCATCATCTGAGCGGGTAGGAATGACGACGGCGCTGGAGATCGCGAAGGCGCCTTCTACGAGGATCCGCTCCCCCGGCGGGGTGTCGATCACGATCAAGTCGTAATCGTCTGCCAGCGGGGCCAGGACGGCGTAGAGCATGTCGCCAAAGTCGCCGGCGTCGGAGCGGCTGGAGCGGGACACCATGAGGCCTTGGATGTCTTCGAGGTCCTGGCCGCCGGGGATGACGTCAAGGTTTTCCCGCACGTCGCGCAGGATCATCGGCGCGGTGCCGGCGATGAGGGCTTGGAAGAATTCCCTGCCCGTCTGCCGCTCGTATCCGAGGTCGCGCGCCAGGTCGCCCTGCGGGTCAAGGTCGATCAGCAGCACGCGGGAGCCGGCCAGCGCTACGTACCCGCCAACGTTGGCTGCGGTGGTCGTCTTGCCGACTCCGCCTTTGCCGTTCGCCAGGGAGACAACACGGTCAATGGCCCGCGTCGCCTGAGGTTTTGGGGGGACGGGGGTTTGCAGTGATCGTGCCATCGGGCCGTAACTCTCCTACTTGGTGGGCGGCATGTTGTCCTGCCCTTAACGCTATGTGGACTTCCCCCGGAATACTGGCAATGACACGCATTTGACGAAGCGCGGTGCGTTAAGTAGGGCAGCACACGGGCGCACCTATTTGTCTTCCCATGGGGCTTACCGCGCGATCTAACGTGCGCAGTCATACGGGTTAACGTGTACGGATTTCTGCGGGAGAACATATGTGGTCTCCTGTTGGGCTTCCAACAGGGGCACCAGTGGTGTCAACGGCATGCCATCCCATGAGGCTACTGGGTGTACACCAAACACAGACTCTTACCTGTGATCGCCCCTGAACTATGGCCTGAAATCACACTGGCTGTCTAACCGACCATTCCCTTGAAGTTCCAACGGGACGCATGGCATGGCTTATGGCATGAACTGCTGTTTTATTGGATATGGTTTATATGCGTTCCCTTGGCTGTCCTATTAGGACAATGTCTCTGGAAGACGAAACCTGAACCTGCTTGGGAATGATAGTTCTGACCCCTTTTGGGATGACGTCGTTCAAGCTGCTTTCGTTGCTGCGGTCAGTTTCCGGCCGCGTAGTGGATGCGCTGGGTATGCGGCCACACGCCGGGGAATCGTTCTTCCCGGCCAGCCGCCTGATAGCCGACGACTTCAGCCAGGGCGCTGCTTCCACCGGACAGAGTCGGCAGCACGCTTAGTCGGGTAGTCCCGCCAACGGGCGATGGCGTCCAGGGCGGTGGCGTACGGCGGGGGAGGGGATGCCGTCGGCGGCGTCTTTGCGGCGGTGATCAGCAATCCGCCATGGTGGATTCCCGGCGTGATTTGACGAGATTTCAGAGAGTGCTCATATTTTTCGTCGTAAGAAAAAGAGAACGGAAGTTCCCCCGCTTAAAGTAGCTGTAGTTGCCTGTTTAGGGGGAAGCACCGTCGCAGTAATACCTGGTCGTCGGACAGCTTGAGATGGCCAGAGCAACACCAGTAATACCTGGTCGTCGGACAGCTTGAGATGGCCAGAGCAACACCAGTAATACCTGGTCGTCGGACAGCTTGAGATGGCCAGAGCAACACCAGTAATACCTGGTCGTCGGACAGCTTGAGATGGCCAGAGCAACACCAGTAACACCTGGTCGTCGGACAGCTTGAGATGGCCAGAGCAACACCAATAACACGAGGCGGGCAAGTTGAGAGCATCCTGATGCATTCCTTGCCCGCCCCTACCGTTCGGGTCCGCTGCCCGGTAAAAAAGATACCTAAAATCAACTCGGCCCCGCCAAACCGGTAGACCTCGTAGCCGACGAGCCTGAGCCGTCGGTCCTCGGAGACCATCTCGCTGTAGAGGGCCGGGCTCGCGGTATCGCCGTTCGCGTAGTGCTGCTTCCGGTCGACCTCGAGGACCACGCGATGTCTGCTGGAGAACAGGATGAGGAAGTCCATCCGCTGCCGTGCCAACGGGCTGCCGCTCTGGCCAGCAGATCGACGAGCCGACTGGGTCGCGGGGTCGAAGTGCAGGTAGACCTGTGGGATCAGAGCCGGGCCCCACTCTCGCCTGATACGTTCATGGCAGACCTGTTGCGACGTTGGTGAGAAACCGCCCAGCTTTGAGCTGTGCGGAGGGCTCCGCCTGCCCCCAGGGGGCACAACCCGTGCACCTCGGTGTTGGTGGTCTGCCTGTTGTCCGCGGGGAGGTCGCGGTTTACACGGTGCCGGTTCGGGGTCTGCGGCCCCGCTGACGGCCGGTGCGCCAGCCCGGCAGCACCTCATCCAGCGCCCGTGCCTTGTCCGGGTCGAGTTCGCCGCGGCGTGCCTTTTGGCGCTGGGCGTGCATCCAGACGCCCAGGTCGTGTTCTTCACCGGTCAGAGCGGCTTTGTGGCGGGGCCAGTCGTGCCCGTCCGCCCGGTACCGGGCCAGGGCGGCGAGCCGGTCCTGCCATCTGCCCTCATCCGCCACGGACCGCGGTGCCCGTTGCCAGCGGGGGAGCACGGCGAGTCCGTCACGGTAGGCGGGTGCGAGTGTGCCGGCCGCGGCGTCCCGGCGGCGCCGCTCCAACCATGACGCCAGCCTCCGCTCATCCGCATTAGCGGCGGTGCGGGAAGGATACCGCCCTGTTTCCTGGACCAGGGCCACGAGCTGGCGCATGCGAGCCAGCCCTTGCCCGCTCACCTGCATTGTTGGTGGGCCGGCGGCTTGCTCGTGGGCGGCCTGAAGCCCTGGGTCCGCTCCAAGTGCCACGGACAGGTGGTAGCCGATGGTCGCGGCCGGGACCCGGGTGAGCGCGGCGATCCGGGAGCGGGTCAGCCCGCCCCGGTACATCAGCACCCACTCCGCGTTCGGAGCCGCAGTACGCCGCCTAGTCGTCACGGCACCATCCTGCCAGCCGCACCGCTCCGCCTCCCGTCGGCCGCGCAGGCTAACTCCTCGTGTGACTGTTAGTTCAGAACGGCGGTTTTTCACAGCTCAACTTGGCGGTTTCGATGTCTCGGAACCCTAGCGTTGCGAGACGCAGAGGTTTCGAGGCAGCGAGCTGGATTGGGAGAAGGAGTCGGCGCCCGCATGCTGCTCCTCAGGGGGACAACCTTGGTGTAGCGAATCCGCCCCCGATGATGGGAAAGACGGGCGTAAGAAGACCGGCCCGGAAAGGCTGGGGGAGACATTCCGGGACGGCCAAGTTCATTAGATCTTCTTCTGGGCAGGCGAGTCCACTTCTGCGCGGCGAGGGCACGGGCGATGTAGGCAATCTGGCCGGTGCTCGCTTTCAGTCAGCTCGCCGTTACCTGCGACAGGACCTTCTCCTGGACATCCCGCGGCTTGCCGGTGCTGTATCCGCGCCAATTCACTCATTCCACTTGACGCGCGCCGTCGCACATCCTTGGAATTGGAATTGGAATTGGAATTGGAATGGGAATGGGAATGGCCCTGGGCCTAAGGGGGCAGGTAGCGATCGCTGCCCCGACATTCTATGACCGGTTCCCGTCCTGGTTCTCCACCATCTCTGTACCTAAACTGCATCCACTGAAGTGCGGGTGGGGCGGGCGCTTCCGTCGCCCATCTCCCTGCCGGGCCGGGCACAGGGCACCGCAGCCATCCCGGTGGACATCCAGCCCGCCGCCGGTCTCAAAGTCGCTCAACTGCTCTGGCTCGTCGGCACGCAGGGAACTGTAGTTTTGGGACCAGCGGGAGAGCACTTCCGTGCCGCCGGCGCCGTAAAGCCCGCGGGTGAGATGAAGAGTTGCTAGGGGCAGCGGGCATGGCAACAGGCACGGTTGAATGGTTCAACTCGGAAAAGGGCTTCGGTTTCATAGCCCCTGATGACGGCTCAGCCGACGCTTCGCCCATTACTTCGCGATCGCTTCCAGCGGTTACCGCTCCCTGGAGGAGAACCAGAAAAGAAGCGCGATGATCGGGGACCGTTATGGGGGAGGGGTGCCTCCGCTCTGATGCTGCTTGTGCGCTAAAGGCGCAGTGGCGCTCTTCGATGAAAGCCAACCGCCCGATAGGCAGCCCTGGCGTCGGCATCCCTCCCGGTCTGTTAGGCGCTGATCTGCTGTTGAGCACCCGCTCTGGAGGTGATTTCGATCTTCCGCGGCTGTGCCTTCTCGGCCATGGGGATGCGAACGGTCAGGACGCCGCCGCCGTCGTAGCTGGCTGTCACGTTTTCGGTATCCAGCGCTTCGCCCAGCATCAGTTGCCGGTTAAAGACACCACGCGGCCGCTCCGCAGCAATCAGTTCGACGCCTTTACCAACGGTGTCCTTGCGCTCGGCGCGGATGGTCAGAACGTTCCGCTCAACATTCAGATCGATCGACTCCGTCTCAACCCCGGGCAGATCAACCGCCACCACGAATTCGTTGCCTTCACGCCAGGCATCCAAAGCCATTGCGGCAGGACGCGCCGCCGTGCCCAGTACCTGCTGGGCCAGCCGGTCGAACTGGCGGAACGGATCGCTCATCATCAACATGACATACCTCCTGGATCATCAAATGAACCGGATCTATATCCGCTGACATAGATTTATATAGCACCGGGACCAAAAGCTGACAAGAGGTTGCCGACAAGAATTTCCCGCACTTGAGCTGCAAGCCGGATCAGGAGGGTCGCAGGCAACGCCGCGAATACTTCTACGCGGTACCAGCGTCATGACGGGCAATCGCTCATCACGTGCGGCGGGTCTCGCAAATAGTTCTCAAAATGATCGCGCCGAGACAGGAGCTCGAGTTGAGTTTTGAGAAGCGGACCCAATGGCTGCCTCCTAACGGCGGCGCCAGAGTGTCCGCCACCCGAGACCAAACCTTGGGCCGCGGTTAGCCGCCATAAGAGGTACAGGATGGATGCGTCGCATCTTGCCAGGCGGCGGAAGTCGCCGCCCCTGCCCGCGCGATCCCGCGGCCCGGACCTATTCCGCTGCCGGCCATTCTGGCTGAGGACTTTGGTAGGGGTGACCGGGCTGGCGCCGGGCATATCTTGCTCAGGGGAGAGGCCTTTGCGACCACGGCATGGTGAACAGGCCTATCGGCTAGTGGGTAAAGCGGCCGGATGCTGCACTGGAGACACCCCTTGATTCCACCCTCGCGCGCCTTCGCCTGAGCAGAAGACAGTGGCAGGTCATTAATTCGTTGGGCTCCGGCCCATCACACCCGTCGAACGGGCGGACGTCCTGCGCTCTCTCAACGCAGCCAACGGCGGTGCCGCCCAAGGGAGACCTTGGTGACCCTCTGTTCAAAAGATTGCCGCCTGTGTGTTCTGCGGGACGGCTCAAACTGGAGCGCTGATGTTCGGGTCGCCCCAGTCCGGCGGTGGTTCCAGAATGGTCTTGTAGTCCCCGGTGATTGCCGCCTAAAAAGTCTGTGCGAGGCGAGAGCGACCAGATTAAGGTCGGGACAGAGTGACCCGCCAGGCGGAAAGGCATGGCGATGGGCACGCTTCCATGCAAACTCAGCCGATGCCCTCAGTTTCTCGGGCTTGTCCGGCGCCTTTCACCCCGCAGGCTGTTAGCGTGAAGTCCCAGCCAATGAAGGAGGAGCTATGACGATCAGTTCACCTGACTCAATGCCCGAGGACGAGCCGCACAAGGGCGCGGCCGACGGCGGGATTCCCGAGGGCGGGGACGGGATCGGTATCGCTGCTGATTCTGAGCCCAACACATTTGAACCCGAAGAAGACCCTGAGGCCACGGAGGAACCAGGCCGCTAGGGCGCCGTTTGAGGTGAATGCTCGGCCACCCTTTCAAATCGGGCTGCGCATGCTGCTGTTCAAATCGGGCTGCTCACCGTGCTGCTTGGGAACCGGACGCGAACTTACGGCCGAGGCGGGTTAATGGCAATCGGGCTGGCCTGGACGGGTGAGACGGTTCAGGCGCTAGAAACCACACAGTTTTACGCTGTGTGGAGCTCTGCCTGCCCACAAGAGCTCTGCCGTTGCCGTCTTGCCGCCGAAGCGGACAGAATCCGTTAGCTCGAGCTCTGCGTTCCGCTGCGCCCCGTCGAGGAAGCAGTGCTCCTGGGCAGTAAAACGTCAGACACGAGACTGCCAGTTGCCCGATCTGCGACATTTGGTAAGTTTACTGATTATTACCACATGCCACGGACTTTGGTCCTCGGCCAACCAGATCATCGAGACCAGCAGTATCAGCAACGCTCAGCAGGAGGAAGCATGACACAGGAAAACCACGAGCTGGCTGAACCCGAGATGATTCTCGGCGGCGATTCCGAGGAGTCTGCGCCGGCTTCCTCGGGCTCCGGCCAGGAAGCCGCAGGCATCCCGAACGGCAGTGGCAACGACCTGCCCCAGGAGAAATCGCCCAATGACGAGGACGAAAGCTTCGACGCCGGATAAGGCGCATCATCAGAGTGCCGCAACCAGGGAAGCAGCCCGGAACTTCCAATCCTGCGATCAACTCGACTCGGTCGCGAAGCTCTGACGCAGCCCACGGGCGTGCCCTGGTTACCAGAGCACGTGTCCTCAGTAACGCGTACGAACTGTTTTCCCGGCGGAGTATCCGGGATGTCGGCGTTAACGAGCTGATCGAGACCTCCGGGGTTGCGAAGTCGACCTTCTACCGGCACTTCCCGTCGAAGGACGACTTGATCAAGGCCGTTCTGGCCTTCCAGCACGAGGTCTGGTTCGAGGAAATCGTTGCCGAGGCACAGCGTCGCAGCGACACTCCAGAAGAGGAATTGCTGGTCATCTTCGATGTCTTCGCGGACCGGCTCGGCAGCGGAGGCTACAAATCCAACATGCTTATCAGGGTCCTCATGGAAATGGGCCCTGACCATCCCCTGGGCATGGCCAGCGTCGAATACCTCGCCAGGATCAGGGGGCACGTGCGGGTTTTGGCCGAGGGCGGCGGGCTGGAGCGCTGCCACCTGTTCGCCCGGGCGTGGCATCTGCTGCTGAAGGGCTCCATCATCTCCACAATGGAAGGCGACCGGAAGGCCACCGAACTAGCCAAGCAGATGGCCTCGTGCCTCATCGAGCGCCACCGCCGCGCCGGGCTCTAACTTTGGTGCGCTGACAAGAGAGCAGTCCTGGGGAGTATGTCAACTGATTCAGGACCACTGAGACGGCCTGATCCAGGACCACCGGGCGTTCCGTTGCAGGAACCTCTACTGGGACGTTTTCACGGGACCCGGTGACGGCAAGATCATGGCATCTGCCATGACCGTCCGTGGCGGCATCGCGTTGCTATCAGCGGCCGTGAAGGACCAGCAGCAATCGACTCGGCAGAAGTCTTAGCGATCCCCTGCCCCGGCCGGGCCTCGTGCACTGCAAGGTCTTCTACCTTTTTCCCAAGGCGGCCGATGAGAATGATCTTGCCGGGTTGGATACCTGTCAGCACAGGAACCGGTAACGGCACCGGGGCCGGTACAGTCCTCCCCGGACCCGGTGCCCCCGCCGGAAACCGGCAGGGTGGGGTGTGCCGAGTGTGGACCGGCGGCCGACTGGGTGAGCCTCCTAGCATGGGGAACCAACGGGACCGCCCGCCGCCGGCACGGCGTCACACTACGCCCTCGTGACTTGGAATAGCTGTATTGCGAGGGCCCCAACGGGTCCCACCTTTCCCCAAGGGGCGCAGGACAGACTTCTCTCGATGTTCCGACCTGCGAAGGGATAGTCATGGATGAAAGCAGCGGCAAACCGCCCGCGGTGGGGTTCTCGATCGCAATGGTCATCGTTGTCCTGTTGGTAGCCGTCGCGGTGTGGTTCGGCATCCCTGTCCTGGCGCAATTCCTAGGTCACGCTTGGGATAGGCTCTTTGGCCACAGATAGAAATATCCGTACTGGCCGTGCTCCGACGTTCATCAGCAACGGGTTCTCACCTCAGCCGTGGCCCAAGCGACCTGCGGCAGCAGCGCGGAGGATCTTGCGCTGCTGAAGCGGCCGAAGGCGGGCGCACGAATGTCCCAAGTGCGGCTGTGACAGTTTTGTATGGCCCCGGTAATACGGTAATTCTCCGCCCCACATCATGAAACGCCGATCGAACGCGCAGCCCACGGCCACACCCCTCAAGCAGGCGGCGGTTGGACGTGGGAGGCCGCGCTTCCAAGGTTTTCCAACGCCGCCAGATGATCATTGGTTTTGCCGGTTTCGAACCTGCCAGCTCGGAGGCCGGCAATGGCACCGGGGAAGGTGCAGTCCTCCCGAACCCGGTGCCTTCGAAAGGAATCGTCCTCTCAAGCAGAACCCGGTGCGCCGTCGTTGAGAGTCACCCTGCCGATGACCAGGGTCCCCCTCAGGCCGCCGTGTGGAGCTCGAGGCTTGTGTCCGCGATGTGCAGGTGGTCGCCACTGATGACGAGGATCCTGCCCGAGCGTGCTACCGCCCCGACCCATTCAGCGTCGTCAGGGTTCTGCGGGTCGAGCTGTTCCCGATAGAGGACTTCTCTTTCGTTCATGGGGCAGGTTTCGGGACACCATCCGGGACGGTCCAGATACGCGGGACCCGCTGTCATTTTCCGAAGTGGCCTGCACGGAATGTTCGAAGTCGCTTGCGCTGTGCGCCCTGGTTTTGAAGGGGATGCTCACTGGCCGGCACCGTGCCGGCGGGATCTGGTCACGTGAGGGCGGGGACGGTGCCGGTGACCAGCGTGCCAAGCCGTGCCGCCGCGTTCAGCTGCAGGGCAGTTTCCGTGAACATCAGATTGTCCCCGCTGATGACCAGGACGCGCCCTGCCCTGGCTGCTTCCAGCCATGCGGCATCATCCGGGCACCGGGTGTCCAGCTGCTGGGAGTGCATCAGCACGCCGTCGACGTGGAGTTGAACTGTTCCGCTGGCCGCCACTGCGCACGTGCAGGTGTCCCGCACGGGGACGGCTTGCCGCAGGATTTCGGTGTAGCTGGCATTGAAAGATAATTGAAAGCCGTGGTTGAGCAGGGCCGAGACCAGAACTGAGGTCATCTCCCCGCCGGGTTCCCCGAAAACCATATTCGGCACCAGTGTGTAGGCCAGTACAGCGACGTCTCTTCCGGACGTGCCCCTGCTGGCGAGGATTAGCCGGGCGCCCACTGATGCAGGGTCCGCGGCAACACCGGCGGCCTCACGTATTGTCAGGCCGGGTTCCTGACATTGCAGGTGACAGATGGAATGGTCGAAGGTGAGGCAGATGATTCCGTCCAGGTCCCGGCCCTCGGTGATGTCCACGCTCAGGGACAGGGCCGCCCCGGGGCCCAGCGGCAGTTGGCATGCTGTGCAGCGGCTGGCCAGGGCAATGACCGTTGCGATGTACTGCGCGGTGTCCCTGCCCTTGAAGGCCTCTAATCTTCTGTCCCAGGCAACGTTGTTGGTGACAGGCATTTCCGGTCCAATCCGTGACGCCGCTTCGGTGACGCGGGGCCCGGTGGGCGTCGGCGCTCCTGAAGCGGAAGGGGGGGCCGGGCTTGGCATGGACGGGAGGGTGTGCCCTGCCGAGCCCGGCGCACTGACCGGAACCTGATACGGCTTTAACTTCCCGGCCAGATACCGACAGCTTGACGCCAGCGGGTTCGGAAAAGCCGGTGAACCTTATGACGTCCGGGCCCCGGATGCCGGTGATGGCCCCGCAACCGTGGCGTGCTGATCGGAACAAGGGGGGCACTTACAGGCCTGTGCCGCCCTTGCCGCCATGGGGATTACCGGCTATTCCCAGCGTTTTTGGCAGAACGTGTCTCCACGGCCCGAAAGAACAAAGCCCGGGCTAAGACGGACTGACAGTGAGACGGACTGACAGTGATAGGTGCGCCAGCGGCCAAGGGATGGCATCGCAATGTAACGCCCATGCTCCGGGTCGGCGTAGTGCTGTCGTCGGGCTTTTTTGGTCGAGGGCAGGGGTCAGGTGGCGGTGACGGTGACGGTTTTGGTTGCGAGCCTCTGCCCAGTGATCCAGTGCAGGAAGTCAACGGAAATGGTGTATTTTCCCGCGGCGGGGGGCCGGAGCAGGAAGTCGTATTTCTCGGCTGCACTGGCTTTGATGAGGCTGGTGAGCAGGGGCTGGCCGGCCATCGAGGGGTGCACCGCGGGCCCGTTCGGGTTGGGGGTGTTCCAGAAGGGGCGGCCGTCGTGGGCGACCAGTTCCGCGATGGGGGCCGGCCGGCCTGCGGCGTCGGTAAAGCGCGTGAGGGTGGGGAAGTAGTCGACGTTGACCATCCGCACCAGCGTGGGGTGCTTGCTTCCCCCGGCGACGTTAGCCCGCATGGAGGAGATGCTCCAGACAATGTCATCACCGACCGGCCTGCTGGCCAGTGCCCCGCCGAGGAGGAAGAAGTGCCTGGGCTCGAAGCGGTTCAGGCCCACGTCCTCGCCCGAGAGCCCCGCGGCGTGGTTCAGCTCATGCCATCGCGGATCGAGGGAGTAGGGCCCGATCAGGGTCTCCGTGGCGATGTCATACAGCGGACCGTTCACAGAATGACGCCGTGTCCCGGCCGGCCAGGGAGAGGTGGCGCTGGGGGATGGATCGACGATGACCGCCCCGAACATCCCCATCTGGACGTGCAGCGGGGTGTTGACATGGCAGTGATAGAAATAGGTTCCCGCGGCCCCGCGGTTGGGGTTGCCGGGCACGCCCACCTCCGGCCGCCACTGGTAGGTGTAATGCCCGGTGACTTCGAAGGACGTGTGGCCCACGCCGTCGTTGCGGGGATCGGGTTCGAGACCGTGCCAGTGGATGGTGTGGACCCTTTTGCCCGGCTTGACCGTGCCGTGGAAGATCTGGCCCTCCGTTAGCCGCAGCGACGGCCCTGGTAGCTGGCGCCCCAGTTTGTCGGACTCAAAGCTCCACACCTCGTGCTCGGAGCCGTCCGGGAACGGCATTTTCCGGTTGAAGAAGTCGAACTCCATGGCGACGTCCGGCGGCAGGGCATGCTCAGTCTCCGGTGCGCCCTCATGGGGCTGGTCGGAAGCGAAGTCCACCTGGCTGCGGAACAACTCATGGGGATCCGCGGCGGTGGGCGGCGTGCCCGGGTCGGGGATGGTTTCGGCGGCCAGCGCCCAGTCCGCGACCAGCCCGCCGGGGTAGAGCCCTCCGGCGGCGGTCTGGGACGGCTCCGCATGGCAGTGCATCGGGTATTTCCAGTCCTCGTCCCGCGCTTCCCAGACGGCGTCCACCACCTCGGGCGGTCGGCGAACGGGAAGCATGGCTTCCTTCCGCTCCAGCGGCTGCAGCTGGACGGTGTCCTCCCACTGCTGCAGGACAACGTCACCGCCGGTAACACGGCCGCCGGAGCGGGGGAAATCGACTCCGTTGGCGCGCACCGTCCAAACGTGGTTGCCGTGGTAGTGCAGCGAATGCACCACGATTCCGGCGTTGACCATTCTCATCAGCTGCCCGGTGCGGATGGCACCGGGAGCAGGGGAGGCGCTGAAATCCCGCACATCGGTTTCCCGGGGAAATCCGGAGGCCAAGGTGTCCTCCTCGCGCCGTTCGTTCAGTTCCTTGTCCGTGCTGACTGCCAGCGCCTCAAAGCCTGAATGCCCGTTGATGGTGAAGTACCGGGGAACTGCCGGTGTCGTGGCCGGGTTAACGGTCTGTCCCCGTGAGGCGATCCGTGCCCACTGCGCGTCGACGTCGTGGCAGATCCACAGCCACTGCCGTTCGAACTCGGCCGCTCCGGGGGCGAGGCGCCAGGCGTTGCGGGGGTCTATCACCACCAGTGCACCGAACAAACCCAGAGTCCTTTCAACTGGCTGGTTGCCCGGGTCGGTGAACAGATAGGTTCCAGGGGCCGGGGCCCTGAACTGAAAGAGCCTGGTCTTCCCCGGTGCGACCGGCCCCGAGCCCACGTCCGTGCCCGCGGTACCGGCACGGTGGAACCGGAGTTCGTGCGGTTGGGCCAGATGATTGTGCAGCAGTATGTGGATGGTGCTGCCTGTTTCGGCGATCAGCGTCCGGTCCGGGAAGAAGCTGGCCCAGTACCCCCGCCGCACCAGGAACTCATTGCGGTTCGCCGGATCAGGGCGCAACGCCCTGGGCCTGCCCACCGGGGGTACCGGGGCGCCGAGCGGGTAGGTCCTGCTGGCGACCACCCGTCCGGCGGCGGTGATCACCCGGGGGCTCATCACCAGTGCAGGCCGGGGATCGTTGACAGGCGTTGGCCGGTCGCCGAAGCCCCGATGATACACCAGTGACCCGTCCACCATCCGTACGAAACCCTCGTTGATGTGGATATCAAGGGTGCTCATGACCGGGCCTCGCTCGTGTTCAGTAGCGGCAGGGCCAAGCGCACGGGCTGGTCCCTCTGTGAGTCCGAATACTCCAGCGCCAAGCCCGCGGAATCGCGCGGTGCAAGGTAGCTGATCAGCATGTGCTCGATGGCATGTGGCTCCACAACGCCCAGGCTGCGGTCGGAGTCCTGCGGAGTGACCGTCGTACCCGAGGGGGCCAGCCTCAGACGCAACTCGCCCGGGCTGAACAGAACAGGCTGCAGTCCCCCGTTATGTACCTCCACCTCCACCACAACATCGCCCCAGGTGAGGTTCACCGGCTGTGGCCAGCCGCCCTGGTACAAGAGCGCGCCACCATGACCATGCCCGCCTGTGCCGGCCGTGCCCCCGGCAGCCCGGGCTAAACCGACGCCGCCCGCGGTGATCTGCGGCATTGCCGCCACCAGGTTGCTGGCTGCCATTCGCCCCTCGGAGTCCAGGCGGGCAAAGCGACCCGCACGAATAACAGACACCCTCCCGAAGGCTGTGGCGACGCCGGTTGCCGCACCGAGTCCACTGCGTGCAACAACGCCGTATGTCCCCCCGGCTACTAACAGGAAAGCCCCACCGCCGACCACCCAGCCAAACTGGCGGCGGGTCAACGCGCCTGCCGGAAATACGCCGGTATGAGAATCCATGACCACCCCCAATGCGGTTTGCGGAATAGGTCAATGCTCGTGGCCGAAACCTACAAAAACCTTGGGTCTGCACGGAAAGAAGACGAACCGAGAGCGTGTCGACCTTTTCAGGCGGCAAGCGCTCGGAATAGGCCACCACCGTTAGAGACACGAGGACCTCCTGCGAAGTGTGCTTGCTCGGCAGCCACCACACAACACCGGGAGTCTCTTATTGCGTCAAAATCCGCAGACCACACGGCTGTCGGTGCCGGTCCCGGTTGCATCGCAGGCTCCCGCGTTACTTCCTGAGCAGGAACGGGAGCTGGAGCCGATGCAGAGCTCGGTGCGAAGGCATGGGGCGGTCTCATTTCCTTGGAAGTGGAACGCCCAGAACCGTTCCGTTGAAAAGAGGGGGACACGCCATGGGATTGTGGCTTTCGGCGTTATTTGGCGGCGTTTTGTGATCGATAAATAGCGCGCAGAGCCACGGTGTCAGCGGCCATGAAAAACTGCCCATAGCGGCCCGGTGGCGTTGCAGGACCAGAGCTTTCTGCATCGTCGCGATCGAGGGCACCGGGTCCTATGGCGCCGGCCTGACCAAGGCACTCTCCAGCAGCGGACTGCAGGTGGTTGAGGCCCGGCCGCCCGGACGCGGTTCCCGTGGGAGCAGGGGCAAGTCAGACGCCATTGATGCCGTCGCCGCCGCCCGCGCGACGCTCTCATTAGACACCGCCCAGCTTGCCCGACCGCGGGCCGAAGGCCCACGTGAAGCGCTCACAGTACTCTTGGCCGCGAGGCGGCGCCCGGACACTGCACGAACCATCACGCGTGGTCTTGCTCTTTGCTGTACTTGATCCTGAGCGAACAGCGGGCTGATGATCCAAACATGGGCACACTCAAGCCGACAGACACCGCAACTAGAAACAAGAATCCTGCGCAGGCCAAGCGCATCCTGACGCACCTCATGCTTGCCGTCCTGGTCTTCGTCGCCGGGATGTTGACCTGTGCCGTCACGTCCGGCGGCACCAAGGAAACAGTGCGGGAGGTTCCAGGCCCGGTCAGGGAAGTGCCCAGGCCGTCCTGCCTACAAGCCCTCGACCACGCCGACCGGACATTCAGGACCTTCGCTAAGGTCCTGCGCTTGCTGCAGGCCGGCGACTACGCCGCAGCCGAGGCATGGACCCAAAAGCTGGCCGGAATCCCGCCGGAGTACAACGCTGCCAAGGCGGCGTGCCGCGCCGGGACAGGCCGCCTGGACGAACTCACCGGAGTCTTCAGGAGCCTGGGCTCCGACGCCCCAACAACCTTCCCTCTCGGACCGATAATCTGCACCAAGGGGTCCTTTTTCACAGTCCCCGCGACCGCAAGACTGAGCTAGCGCACAGCCAGAGGACCCTCGAAGGCCGCAAAGTAGTCAGCGGTGTGATGGTGTTCTTCCTCGCCGGGGAGGGTCCTTTTAGCCTTCATCGGGGCTCCGCCAAGGGGCAGACTCCTGGTCTCAGGAAGTTCAGGAGTCAGCCCCGCCTCTCGGCGCGCCGACTGATCCGTCAGCGTCAGAGCGGCAGAAAGAGCACGCCGGTGATTCGCAGCGCGTACGGCATCCAGCAGGGCTCGATGGGCGTGTGCGAACTTCCGTTCTGCTACAGAAGTCACCACACAATCCCCGGCAATCGCCCGCCTGCTTCACGGGTTTGCCGCTCCATGATGCCTTCTGCTCCTCAAGATTGGGTATGAATTGTCCAAGGATGAACACAATTTTGAGCTTCCTGGGGAAGGTGTCCACGAGGGGCACCACCAAATTCAAGAAACAAAGTGCCGGCCCTGCGAGTGGTCAGTGCTAACGGCGCAGCGTGGATTAGGGTCATGACTTGGGGGACCCAAAATCACTCGGGAAGGACCCCATGCGCAGTATCGAAATCACTGATAAAGGCACTCTTGAACACATGGACGGAATCCTCCGACTGTCTTGGCGAAAGGGCCAAACCATTGGGGTCGAGGATGTTCACTGCGCAGTCGCTGCCATAGATGCGCTCGGTCAGGGAAACAGCTTGCCGATGCTCATACTTCTTGAAGGGGTGAATTTCACCCGGGAATCCCGAAAAGTCTTTCCGTCGAAGGGAAGCGTTTCACGGATTGCGCTCTTGGGTTCGTCTCCCGTGGACTATGTCATCGCACTCTTCGTTCTGCGGGTAAGTCCGCTGCCCTGCCCGGTCAGCTACTTCACCTCGTCAAGGAAGGCCATGACTTGGCTTCGCAGGGGCACCGGCCCTACACCCGAAGGAAAGCCGTAATCGCCCCTGGGAGCGGCACCAAATTCCGCGCTTCCCTGGTGGGCTGACCGTGGAGAAGGCCCGCCGATTGGGGGGAACGGCGGGCTCTTACATCTGTGTGTCGTAACTACGTTCTTCAATATCGGCGAGTTCAGGTGGTGAGTGCAACACCCTGAATTGTGTGGGGTGTCGTCGATGGGCAGGCCGTGGTCGCCGTTGAGTGTTCGTTTAGCGTTCTGGGAAGGGCTGGATGCCGGGCTGTCGGTAGCCGTAGCGGCGCGGGCCGCGGGGGTGTCGCGTCCGACTGCGTACCGGTGGTTGAGCGACCATCAGAAGGTGTTGCCATCACCGGTTCAGGATTTGAGTGTGCCCCGTGCAGGGCTTTTGTCGTTGCGTGAGCGGGAAGAGATCGGGTTTCAGCTTGCCCAGGGTCATGGAGTGCGGCGTATCGCCGGCTTCCTGGGCCGGGCTCCGTCGACGATCAGCCGGGAGATCGCGAGGAACCGCGTCAGTGACCGGTATTCGCCATCGCTCGCGCAGGAGCAGACGTGGGCTCGTGCCCGCAGGCCGAAGCCGCGGAAGCTGGACGGGTTAGCGTTACGGGAACAGGTCACCACGATGCTCACCGACCGGTTCAGCCCGGAACAGGTCGCTGGCCGACTGAAGGTGGAGCATCCGGAGAATCCGGAGATGCAGGTGTCACACGAAACGATTTATCAGGCCCTCTTCGTCCAGGGCCGCGGATCCTTGCGCCTGGAAGTTGCGACGGCGCTGCGGTCCGGGCGGGTGCGTCGGCGCCCGCAAAGGCCGGAGGGTCCTCGCCCGCAGCGGTTCCAGGAGATGGTGATGATCTCTGACCGGCCGGCAGAGGTCGAGGACCGCGCCGTTCCCGGCCACTGGGAAGGGGACTTAATCATCGGTTCGACGGCATCGAAGTCCGCGATCGGGACCCTCGTCGAACGCACTACGGGATACGTGATGTTGCTGCATCTGCCCGAGGACCATACTGCCCGCACCGTCGCCGACGCCATGATCACCGCGATGAATACCCTCCCCGAGCAGTTGCGCCGATCGACGACCTGGGATCAAGGAGCGGAGATGTCCCGGCATCAAGAAATCACGATGGCGACCGGTATGCCGATCTACTTCTGCGACCCGCATTCACCCTGGCAGCGCGGCAGCAACGAAAACACCAACGGGCTCCTCCGCGAGTACTTCCCGAAAAGCACCGACCTGTCATTCCACGGGCCCGGAATCCTCGAAAACGTCGCCGCTGAACTCAACCGCCGGCCACGCAAACGACACGGCTACCGAACGCCCGCAGAAGTCCTCGCTGAGCTAGTCTCGAACCCAGTCAACTAAATCCGGTGTTGCAGGCACCACTGGAATTCGCCATCGATGCTCACCATTAGTTGCGAGACAGAGAGCTCGGCTTAGGGAATGTCAGCGGCATACTTCGCTTCGCAGTACGCCGGTTGGACTTCTTAGTCGCTCGTTGGCTGGATGCATGTCAGAAACGACCGTTTCTGACCTCACTCCGGCATGGCTCCCGAAAAAGGCGGAAAAGCCCTCCTACTGTTGGTCAAAACCGGTTTCCGAAATGAAAGCTGGTCAAAACCTGTAGTGGAGGATTATTGACGTGTCTGGCAACCTGATCGGGTACGCGAGGGTCAGTACTCGGGGGCAGTCTTTGGATTCCCAAGTGGATGCTCTAGTTGGGGCAGGGGCAGTGCGCGTGTTCCAGGAGTATGCTTCGGGCGCGACCCAGGCGAGGGCGCGCTGGAAAGAATGTCTGGACTATCTGCAATCAGGCAACGTGTTGATCGTGGCAGACCTGACTAGGTTGGGTCGCAGCACCGCGGATCTGGCGGACATCGTGACGGTGCTCGGCCATCGGGGGATAGGGTTCCGTTCCCTCGCGGAACCGTGGCTGGATACCACCAGCGCCCACGGCAAGCTCATTTTCGACATGTTCGCGTCACTCGCCGAATACGAACGCTCCCGGCTTTCTGAACGAACGAAAGCCGGCCTGGCAGCGGCAAAAGCCCGGGGCCGGCTCGGCGGGCGCCCACGAACCATGACCCCTTCAAAAACAGAGGCTGCTCAGCAGCTGCGTAACCAAGGGAAGACACTGAACGAAACAGCCCAGATCCTCAGCGTCAGCGTCTCATCGTTGACCAGAGCCCTCAGCCAACTTTCCCGAACAGAGGTACTGAGAGCGGGGCACGAAGATGATGGGTAAGAAAAAATCTGAGCATTATCGCGGACAACTCATGCTACAAATCGCGGCTGGCCGGTACTTTCGCCCAGACATTCCTCTCAGAGAGCATCTGCACAGGAGAACTTTTTACACGAACGTGTCGTTTCCGTTCGGGTCTCCGATTGGCTTGCCCGTGGGGACCGTCCTGTTTTCTACGGAAATCGCCGGCATGCCTACGGCCACGCTAGAGGCAATTGACCGTCTTGAGGCCCAAGGCTGGGATGGCACAGAAGAAGTGTTGATCGCTACTGGGGGCAACGAACTTCTTGACGACATTGCGTATGTGATGAGTTTTTCGCTCAATCGAACGTTCATGCGTGATTATGATCAAATGCGACGCTTGGTCCTGCCCGAGGGGCGGCCAGTGCGCCCTCAGGGAGCACCTAGCTTGTTTCCGCAGCTCTTTGCATCTGGGCAATTGATCAATTCTGGAGCATTGGATGAGTTGAAGAGCTTCATGGACGCCCTGTTGCAACTCCCACGTGTTGATTTTGCGCGAGCGATGCGGGTTATCCGTAACTCAGTTGATGCAACACGGAGGGCGGCGGATGACCCGACAGGTGCATACACGGACCTCGTTGCAGCGCTCGAATCTCTTTCCGAGGATTCGTTGACAATGCCGACTACGTGGGACCGGTATGACTCCTCCAAGCGCAAAATCATCGACGCGGCACTCTGCGATCTAGACGAAGAACAAGCAACAAGAGTCCGCAGCGCAGTATTGGAAGCCGATCGCGCCGGTTTGAAGCGTCGTTTCATTGCGTCAACACTTGCTAAAGTCTCCCCCGACTTCTACCGCACAGAGGCCAAAGGAACCATTAGGCCACCGAGGTCTGCCGAACTTGAACGCATGCTGAGTATCGCGTACGACATTCGTTCAAGAAGAAGCCACGTCCTGGAGAACCTAAGCCATGAAGCCTGGGTACACACAGATGGAGCGGAAACCACTTTCGAACCAAGCTTCCAGAGAGTTCTCACATTGGCCGGACTCTGGCGACTGCTTCGACATGTGCTCAAGCGATACGTCGAGGCTATTCCACCCGAGGCGCCCGAACCTTGGGATTACCGCGATTCCCTCCCGGGGGTGATCCAGATGCAACTTGCACCCCAGTATTGGATTTGGCAGCACGAGCACCTCGATAGCAAATCAGCTCTTAAGAGATTTTGCGCAGTGGCAGAGGCCATCATCGACTGGCGTGCGGGACACAACCAAGGATTCGATCTGACTCAAGTTGTAGAAAAAATCGAAAAACTGGTTCCTTGCCTTCCTGAAGGCGACGAAAAGACCGCGCTCATTGCCATCCACGTACTTTGGCACCAAATTAGCGATCCGAAGGACCAAGGATCAACGGCAGAAGGCTTCCTGAAGAAATACGCCCTAGTACTGGATAAACCCTCGGCTATCGCCTATACCACTGGGCTACTTTCGAATCACCGGCCTCCTGCATGGACACCAGAACAGTGGGCAGATTTGGCGGATTCTCGCCGCGCTTCCCGCGTCAGGGGAAAGGAGGCCCCGCTGCCTCCGGCCATCGATGCGTTGATACAGATTGAGGCGGCCGATCAGCTCGAAGCAGCCGGTAATCATCACGAGGCGATCAAGTTCGCCGCTAACGCGGTAGAGGAGTGCCCGGGCGACGACGCGGTCCTACTCTGGGAGCACCGGCTCATCTCCGGGGATCATGACCCGGGTTTTGATGTACACAAATTTTTGTTCGGTAAGACTGCCGTTGAGGAAACCGCGAGTTAGACGAGCAATAAGGCAGGGCAGCACAGATCCTCAGCGTCTCAATCCTTGACCCGGGCGCTTAGTCAACTCCCACCTGTCGGGACCATGGCCGTGGCCGCCCGGCTACCGGACGCTGTGCGTAGGCCCTTGGCATACATTTGACCGCGGTCGAGGTAACTCGGACTCTCAAATAAGATGAGCCGGTGATAACAGGCGAAATCAAATCTCAGGTAGACAAGGTCTGGAACGCGTTCTGGACCGGTGGCATCTCCAACCCCCTGGAAGTGATCGAACAGATCACGTATCTGCTCTTCCTGAAGCGTCTCGACGAGAACCAGACCCGAGCCGAGAACAAGGCCAACCGCACTGGTAAGCCGGTCGAAAACCCCGTCTTCCCCACGGGCCTGGATGACAAAGGCCGCTCCTACCAGGACTTCCGCTGGAGCAAGTTCAAGAACTTCTCCCGGGACGAGATGTACACCGTCTTCGCGGAGCACATCTTCCCGTTCCTGCGCACGGGGCTGGTCCAACTGGCCAACGGTGATGAGTCCTCGTATGCCCAGCACATGAAGGACGCCCGCTTCACCATCCCTAACGCCGGGCTGCTGGAGAAAGTGGTCGACATTATCGATGAGATCCCGATGGATGAGCGCGACACTAAGGGTGACCTTTACGAGTACATGCTGGGCAAGATCGCCTCGGCCGGTACCAATGGCCAGTTTCGCACGCCCCGACACATCATCGACCTAATGGTGAAAATGACAGCGCCTCAGCCGCTTGAGGCCATCTGCGACCCGGCCGCCGGCACCGCCGGGTTCCTGGTCCAGGCCGGTGAATATCTCCGTCGGCAGAACCCGAACCTGCTGACCACTCCGGAGCAGAGCCGGTTCTTCCACCACAGCCAGTTCCACGGCTACGACTTTGACAGCACCATGCTGCGCATCGGATCCATGAACATGCTCCTGCACGGCGTCGAAGATCCGGACATCGCCTACCGTGATTCTCTGGCGGACCTCCACCGCTCCGAGGAAGAAAAATACGACGTCATCCTGGCCAACCCGCCGTTTGCGGGCAGCTTGGACTACGAGAACGTCGCCAAAGATCTGCTCTCCCTAGTCAAGACCAAAAAGACCGAGTTACTCTTTCTGGCCCTGTTCCTGAGGTTACTCAAGCCTGGCGGGCGTGCCGCGGTGATCGTGCCCGACGGCGTGATGTTCGGCTCATCCACCGCGCACAAGGCGCTTCGGAGAATGCTGGTTGAGGACCACAAACTCGACGGCGTGGTCAAACTCCCATCCGGTGTCTTCAGACCCTACGCCGGCGTCTCCACCGCGATCCTGTTCTTCACCAAGACCAACTCCGGCGGCACCGACAACGTCTGGTTCTACGACGTAACTTCGGACGGCTTCAGCCTCGATGACAAACGCACCCCGCTGGAAACCTCCGACCTCGACGACGTCATGGCACGCTGGCAGCAGCGGACGACGACGGAAGGCGACCGCGCACGCACCAACCAATCCTTCCTCGTTCCCAAGTCCGAAATCGCCGAAAACGGCTACGACCTTTCCCTCAACAGGTACAAAGAGGTTGAGCACGAAGATATCGACCACGAGCAGCCGGCCGACATCATTGCTGACCTGGAGAAGCTGGAGCGGGAAATCACTCTGGGAATGGCCGAGCTGAAGGACCTTATCGGTGGTTGAGCTGACCAAGACACGGACGGTCCGTCTGGAGGATGTCGCACACGTGAACCCGCGCTTGTCTGAGAAAATCGATCCTTCAACATTTGTATCGTTTGTCGGCATGGCCGGCCTGTCCGCTGACCGAGCTGCCACCGAAACAGAAGACGCCCTGCCCTACGGTGAGGTTGCAAAGGGCTATACGGCTTTCCAGAACGGTGACTTGCTGCTCGCCAAGATCACGCCGTGTTTTGAAAACGGGAAGATCGGCCAAGCCAGGCTCAGCCACAGGCTCGGGTTTGGGTCCACGGAATTTCACGTAATCCGGCCCCGTCCAGAGCTCGCTGAGAGTCGATTCCTGTTGCATTTCCTCCGTTCTCCCAAGTTCCGCGCAGCGGGCGAAATGCGAATGACTGGAAGCGGTGGCCAACGGCGCGTTCCTGTTGATTACGTCAAACAGGCCCAGGTGTATCTCCCGCCCCTTGGCGAGCAGCGGAGGATCGCGGCCATCCTGGACAAGGCCGACGAGCTCCGTACCAAACGCCTCCGGGCTATCGGCCGCCTCGACGTCCTAGCGCAATCCATCTTCTACTCCATGTTCGGTGACCCTGCTCGAAATCCACATCAGTTTCCGAAGAGACAGCTTGTGGACCTTTGCGCCGCACCGGACGACATTCGGTGTGGACCCTTTGGAACGCAACTCAACAAGGACGAATTTAGGTCCACCGGAGTGCCACTATGGGGGATCAAAAACGTCAACAAGTCCTTCAAATTGCCCACGCACGAATTTTTGGAGCCAGCAACAGCGGAACGCCTCGATTCGTATTCGGTACTCCCTGGTGACATCGTGATGACCCGTAAGGGAACCGTAGGAAATTGTTCCGTATACCCGGAAAATTTCCCTCGCGGCATAATGCATTCTGATCTTCTCCGACTCAGGCTAGATCAAAATATTGCCAACGTGCGCTTTATTTCTGATCAGCTTCATTCAAGTCGGGACGTTTCCCATCAAGTGTCCCTGATTAGTGGGGGTGCGATCATGGCAGGAATCAACGTCTCAAAGCTCAAAACCATCAAGGTATTGGCCCCTCCCCTTGCCGACCAGAATGAGTACGCTACCCGGGTGTCGGCTGTAGATGGATTGAAGGACCGCTATCGAGTTCAGCTGGCCCAACTGGACGCCCTTTGCGCGTCCCTCCAGCACCGCGCGTTCAAGGGAGAACTCCGTTGATCGAGGTCGCGTCTTCCGTCGCAGAATCCGAGGTGCCGATTTGGCCAGTCTTTGTGGCCCACGTTCTCCGGGTGCTGTCTGCCGGCGAAACGCTGCACCGCCGCGACATCGTCAGCCGCGCCATTGACTCTGCCGGGCTGTCAGAAGTTGCCCGCGCGGAAACCCTCAATACAGGTGGCCTCCGGTCTGAGCAGCGGCTCGGCTGGGCCATCAGCAATCTCCTCAAAGCCGGATGGATTGAGCGGCCGGGCAGGAATGGTTCTCCAAGCACCCGAATGGGATCAGCGACTTCTCCACGGCACGGACGGTTTTCGCACCCTTCTGGCCGCACTCTGAATCCCGCAAACCGCAGCCCTCTGCAGTTGACGAAACACTCGCAGAGGATATTGACCCGATTGAGCAAATCGAATTGGGCATCAACCGGATCCACACAGACGTCGGCGATGCCCTCCTCACGCGTCTCCGGGAGAGTCACCCCGATTTCTTCGAGCAAGCGGTTGTCGATCTACTCCTCAAGATGGGCTATGGCGGAGCCGAGCAGCGTGGAAAGCGCATTGGCGGCAGTAACGACGGTGGTGTGGACGGAGTAATCGACCAGGACGCGTTGGGGCTGGACCGCATCTACGTCCAGGCCAAGCGATACGCCGACGGCAACACCGTTGGTCGTGAGGCTATTCAGGCCTTCGTCGGCGCGCTACACGGCGTCGGCGCGTCTCGCGGCGTTTTCATCACGACTAGCGCTTTCAGCTCCGGCGCGCGAGACTACGGGAAGGCTGTTCCCTCGAGGGTCATCCTGATCGACGGTGTGCGGCTTGTGGGGCTGATGATCAAGTACCGGGTAGGAGTCCAGGTGAAGCAGAGCTATGACATTGTCGAGCTCGACGAGGACTTCTTCGAGTAAGCACCGCCCACTCCGCGCCCCATTTGGTGCTAGCGGCGGCCTGAACCGAAATTGATGTTGCCCGGCAGACTGCGAGGGACATCAACTAGGCTCCACGTAGAGGATCAACAAGGGGAGCGGCATTGGGGGACGTGAACAGCAATTTCGCTGTACTGCAGACGGAGTGGCCGGTAATTGCCAAAGAGGCACGGCTGGCCGAGCTGTACGCTCGGAAGGACCCGCGGTCTTCGCTGCTCTACGCCCGGCGGACTATCGAAACGCTGCTGGCCTGGATGTACGACGCCGACGCTTCGCTTGCGTTGCCGTACAAGAGCGACCTCAACGCCCTGATGTCGGAACCGACGTTCAAGCGGCTCGCGGGCGAGACGATCGTGAGCAAGTTTCACCTGATCCGCAGAGTAGCGAACAGCGCGATCCACACCAACGTTGCCATCACGGTCCAGCATTCTGAGCAGACTGTTCGGGAGCTCTTCCATGTCTGCATGTGGCTGGCGCTTCGCTACACCCGCGATCCCGCCAACCGCCCGGACGCCGCAGCCGTCTTTAAGGGTGAATTTCTCAGCCCGCAGCCAAGAGCAGGCGTTCCGGCCCCCTCGGTGAAGCCGCGTACTGCGGACCAGACGGCGAAACTCGCAGAAGAACTGGCGGTCAAGGACGCGGCGCTGACCGCCCAGAAGCAGGACAACGAGCAACTGCAGTCCCAGCTCAGGGCGCTGCGTGCGGAGATCGCCCGGGCGAAGGAAGAGAACAAGAAGCTCCCGGACAGTCACGACTACTCCGAAGCAGAAACCCGGGTCTACATCGACCTGTATCTGGGCGAGGCAGGCTGGGCACTGGACAAGGTCGAGGACCGAGAATTCGAAGTTCACCACATGCCCACTCATGCCGGCCCCACCACCGGAACAGGGTTCGTGGATTACGTTCTGTGGGGATCAGACGGCAAGCCGCTCGCTGTCGTCGAGGCCAAGCGGTCCGCTAAGTCCCCCTACGAGGGGCAGCAGCAGGCCAAGCTCTACGCCGACGCGCTGGAAACGGAGAAGGGCCAGCGCCCGGTTATTTACTACAGCAACGGTTACGAGCACTGGATCTGGGACGATGCCTCTGGCTATCCTCCGCGGCCGGTCCAGGGCTTCCACACGCGGGACCAGCTCCAGCTGATGGTAGATCGCCGAACCACCCGTAAGCCACTCGCCACGGCGGCCATCAATACTCAGATCGCGGGCCGCAGCTACCAGCAGTCGGCTATCCGGGCCGTGACTGACGCCCTGGAAAGGGACAAGGAACGCAAGGCGCTGCTCGTGATGGCGACCGGCTCGGGCAAGACGCGCACCGTCGTCGCGCTCTCCAGCCTGCTGATGCAGGCGAACTGGGTCAAACGCGTCCTGTTCCTGGCTGACCGCGTCGCCCTGGTGGACCAGGCCGCCCGTGCCTTTAAAACCAATCTCCCCGGATCGTCCCCTGTGGTGCTGGGCCGCGATGTGCAAGCGGACAGCCGCGTCCACATCGCCACCTATCCAACGATGATGAACCTCATCAACGAGCGGACGGACGACGGCACAGTCCTGAAGCAACGGTTTGGGATCGGCCACTACGACCTGATCATCATCGATGAGGCCCACCGCTCCGTGTACCAGAAGTACCGGGCCATCTTTGAGTACTTTGATGCGTATCTGGTGGGTCTGACTGCCACCCCGCAGTCCGAGGTGGACCGCAACACCTACTCCCTTTTCGACATCGAGGACCACGTTCCCACGTTCGCTTACGAGCTGACGCAGGCCATCTCCGACGGCTACCTCGTACCGCCCAGGACCGTGTCCATTCCGCTGAAGTTCCCGGTCGAAGGAATCCGCTACGAGGAACTCTCGGACGAGGAAAAGGAGGAATGGGACTCCACGGAATGGGACGAGGACGGTGAGATCCCCGACGCCGTGGATCCAGCCATCCTTAACACCTGGCTGTTCAACGCCAACACCGTGGACAAGGCACTCGAGGTGCTGATGGTCAGGGGACACAAAGTCGCCGGGGGAGACCGCCTCGGGAAGACGATCGTCTTCGCCAAGAACCAAAAGCATGCCGAATTCATCGCCGAACGATTCAACATCAATTACCCGCAGTATGGGGGAACTTTCGCCAAAATCATCACCCACAGCGTCAACTACGTCTCCACTCTGATCGACGCCTTCGCCCGTCTCGAGGACAGTCCACACATCGCCGTGTCCGTGGACATGCTGGACACTGGAATCGATGTGCCCGAAGTCGTCAACCTGCTCTTCTTCAAGGTGGTACGCTCCAAGACAAAGTTCTGGCAGATGGTCGGGCGCGGCACCCGACTTAGGCCGGAGCTGTACGGACCAAGTGAAGACAAAGAGGACTTCTTCATCTTCGACGTCTGCCAGAACATTGAATACTTCAACGCCGAGCTGCCCGGTTCCGAGGGGTCCCTAGGCCAGTCCTTGGCGCACCGCAGCTTCGCCGTCCGAACACAGCTACTGGCCGAAGCCCGCACCGCCGGGCTCGACGGAAACTACGTGCCGACACTTGAATCCGGCCTGGTGGGGCAAGTAGCGGGGCTGCCCCGGGAGAACTTCCTGGTGCGACCCCAGTTGCAGTGGGTGGAGAAGTTCGCCAAGGCCGACTCGTGGGCAGCACTTGGAACACAGGATCTGACGGACCTGCAGACCAAGCTGGCCCCCTTGGCGACGCTGGCTTTCGCCGCCGACACGGAGGAGGCCAAACGCTTCGACCTGCTGATGTACCAGGCCCAGCTGGCTTCGCTGAACTCCGCGGCCGCCGTCGAGCCGTACCGCAAGAAAATTGTTGAGATTGCGTCCGCCCTGCAGGATCAGCCAAACATTCCCGCCATCGCCGCCCAGATGGCCCTTATCCAGTCAATTCTGGAAGGAGGGGAATGGGGACAGGTTTCACCGCAGTGGCTTGAACTGATCCGGGTCCGGCTACGGGGGCTGGCGCACCTCATCGAAAAGAAGCGCCGCAAGGTGGTCTACATGAACTTCGAAGACACCCTCGGCGAGATCGTAGAAGGTGAGCTGAAGGGAACCCTAACCGGATCGGTAGATCTAACCCGGTACCGGGAGAAAGCCCGAATGTACCTGCAGGGATTCCTGGATCACATGGCCATCCATCGCCTCCGTCGCGGACTACCCCTGACCCAAACTGATCTGGATGAACTTCAGCGCATGCTAATCGAGAGCGGCGCGGGTTCACCCGAGGAACTTGAAGCCGCCACTACACAAGCCGAGGGTCTGGGGCTGTTTGTCAGATCCCTAGTGGGAATGGACCGTCAGGCTGCCTTGGATTCTTTGGCGGACTTTGTGGGGGACAAAACCCTCAACGCCAACCAACTGCACTTCGTTGACATGATCGTCCAGCAACTCACCGAGAACGGAGTCGTGGATGTCGGCGCGCTGTACGAGTCTCCCTACAGTGACGCGGCCCCGGCCGGGCCGGAGAGCCTGTTCCCGGATGCGGACGTCGATCTCCTGGCCGAGGCGCTGAACAGGGTGCGGGTTTCGGCCATGGTTGGGTAAGTTTCGGCCATGCGATCCCCGTAGGGGTCTGGGCCCATGGGCCAAGAGCTACCCACCCCACTACTGCAGTAAAGAGTCACTTCCAGGGCTGTCGGTTTGTTGGGGCAGGGCAGAATGGGCGAATGACCAAACTTACCGAGATCATCGACGCCGCCAGCGATGACGCCTTTACGACCTCGAATCTTCTCAGGAAGGTTCAGACGGTCGCTTTCAGGCTGCAGGCCGAGAACCTGGGCAAGTGGGCACAACGAGAGCTATTCGGCTACAAGGAAGGTGAACCGGTACCCACCTACAGAGGACCCTTTCCGACGCCGGTCATCGGCACTTGGTCGGGTCCAGGTGGCAGCCAGCTCACCAACGCAGTTTCTGCGGCCGGAATACCGGAAGATTTCCTTAGTGCTTGCTTTCGGACCACGGTCCTTCAACCGGTGGCCGATCTCGAATTGCTGAGCAGCAGCGAAAAGAATCCCAGCATGAGTTGGGATCCATATACCGTGCAGGAGTACGCCCGGCTCGTGGCAGAGAAGAAGGGCGGTGCAGGCTTTTACATGATGGAGCTCATCTCCGCAAAGCAAACACTGCCGCAGAACGCTATACGCGGCATCATCGATTCCGTGCGCACTACCGCTCTACAGTTGGCCCTAGAGCTGGAACGGGTGTCTCCTAGAGCGGGTGAACCGGATGGGCCAACAACAGCAGACCCGGAGGTAAAACTGGTGACAAACAACTTCAACTTCACCATTAACGGTGATGGCAACAACGTCGCCGCCGGTTCAGATATCCGCCAAAGGGCGACGGTCAACAAGGGTGATATAGATTCTCTGGTCAGAGCGGCCATTGAGCTCGGATTGAAGCCGGAAGCTGTGGAGGACTTGCAGGCCGCCGTCCTGGCTGATGGACCTCGCCCCGGGGACCAGACCAGCAAATTCCTCTCCCAGCTCCGCACCGGGGGTTACGCCTTAGCCAGCGGCGTGTCTTCCAACCTTGCCGCCGAAGGCATTCTGCAGGCGGTCGGAGCCTTTTTCGGTGTGCCCGCCGCGTAGAAGTTCTCTTCGCTGCTCGTGCGTTTGTGCAACCAGTGGTGCTGGATTGATCGACCTGGCACAGGGGCCTTGATTGAGGGTCACCCATACGGCCGCTAGTGCGGGGAGGGTTTTCGGTCCGCCGCACAGGCGTTGCTGCCGGGCCGAGAAGTCCAGACGACCTTCGGTCCAGATCACGGTTTGGCCGTCAACCACACACCCCGGCGGGACCACAGTCTCCAAGGCTTGAATGAGTTCGGGGAAGTACCGTGTGAGGTCCTTATTCTGCCGCGACCACAGGCTGGCCCCGTTGTTGTCGCGGATTGCAATACGTCTGTACCCGTCGAATCTGGCTTCAAACGTCAAGGTTCCAGGCAACGCCCCGGCCCGGGGCATCTTCGTGATGGCCCGGGCCAGGGCGACTTTCACCGGTGGGGCAAGGCCCGCCGGCAGCCCAGCGCCGGCCCGCGGGTCAGGCACCGTCGTCGAGGCCTTCCAGTCCCTCAATTTCGACCCTGTCGAGCAGTTCTGCCGTGCTGATCCCGGTAGTCCGGGCCAGCCCATCGAGGGCGATGAACCCGGCCCGGGCCAAGGCGATGGCCACCTCCGCCAGATACTGCTTCCCGTTGCGCCGGACCAGGTCTTCCAGGACTTCATGCATGCGGCCCGTCAGCTCGCTGGGGTCATCGCTTTCTTCGGCGGCGATGCGCGTCAGCGTCAGCGCGGCCAGCCGCGGATCGTCGTAGATCAGTCCCATAGCCCCACGCTACGCAGGCCACTGTCAGTTGTCAGTGATCGCCTCCAGAAGCCACTGTTCGGCCAGAGGATTCCGGCGTAGCTCGAACGTCCGCAAAGCCGCCGCAGAACTCGATCGGACTTGGACCCGCCAGTGTTCAATGTCAACGACGTTCCCGACGCCTACGGGCGCTGTGCGGCGGTTTTCCCACCAGGAGTCCCTGGTGAACCAGTGCACTGGCTCGGCCGCGACGGCCCAGATCTGGCCGGCGTAGCGGACGGCTAGGGGAGTGCCGGTCGGGGTGAAGCGGACGTCCACCGGGGTGTCGATGGCCGGGGCTTCGGGGGTAATGGTCATTGTAGGGAGTCCCTTTGGAGTATCGGGCAGGCGTAAGTGTTTCAGGCGGCTTTGACGAGGGGGAGTTCGTCCCAGTGGGTGGTGTAGCGGGGGGAGAGCATGTCCCCTTTCATGGTCCAATCCGGCCCGCCCCGGATCCCGGCAAAGCCCAGGCCGATCGAGCCGCGGCCGTACCTTCGGGTGACGTCCTCCAGGAGTTCACCGATGTGGCGTTCCTCGTGGGGGTTTTCGAACAGGGACAGGGGTGCCTGGTTGCCGGTGGGGCGGAGGTCGGTGACCATGATGCCGGCCCGGGCGTACCGGATCCCTTCGACGATGCGGGGCAGGAGCGCGTGCGCGGCTTTGGTCAGGATGACCGGGTCCGCGGTGGGCATCGGCAACGGCACGCACACGGACGGGTAGGAGGTGTCTTTCGGGTTGAAATGTGAGGTACCGGCGAATGCGGTGAGGATTTTGGCCTGCAGCCCGTGTTTGGCCAGCCTTGCTGCGGCCTGTTGCCCGTACACGCTCATCACCTGTCTGATGCCGGCTGTGGTGGTGATGGGTTTGGCGAAGGAGCGGGAGAAGATCAGCTGGTCCCGGCCGATCCGTTCCTCCTCCATGGGGATGCAGGGGGTTCCCTGCAGTTCCAGGACGGTGCGCATGACCACCACGTTGAACTTGTCCCGGATCGTCACCGGGTCGACGCCGGCCAGGTCGGCGATCGTGAAGATGCCCAGGGCGTTCAGGCGCCGGGTGAGCCGCCCGGCGATGCCCCAGATCTCCTCCACGGACAGACGCCCCATGAGGTCCTCCCGCACTGCCGCGGGGACGGAGTCCCAGTGGCAGACTCCGCCGAAGGCGGGATTGTTCTTGGCCCACTTGTTGGCCAGCTTCGCCAGGGTCTTGGTGGGGGCGATTCCGACGCAGACGGGCACGCCGACGTTTCGCCGGACGGCCGCTTTCATGGCCCGGCCTAGGGCGAGGAGCTCGGTTGGGGTTCCTTTGACGCCGAGGAAGGCCTCGTCGATGCTGTACACCTCGAGCCAGGCCGAGTAGCGTCCCAGCAGTTCCATCACCCGGGCGCTGATGTCCCCGTACAGCTCGTAGTTGCTCGACAGGGCGACGAGGCCCCATTCCTTTGCCCGAGGTGCGAGTTTGAACCAGGGCTCTCCCATGGCGATCCCTAATGCTTTGGCTTCGGGGGAGCGGGTGACGGCGCAGCCGTCGTTGTTGGACAGCACGATCACCGGCCGGCCTTCCAGGGATGGGTTGAAGGCCCGCTCCGCGGAGGCGTAGAAGCAGTTCACGTCGACGTGCGCGATCTGCGGCATCCGCCGCATTACCGCCGGCCTAGACATGAGCGTTGTCCCGCTTGATGCAAGAGCGCGCGTTAGACATGGTGCAGGCACCTGGTCGCCACGCCCCAGATCACCAGGTCCGACAGGGCGGGGACCCTGATGTCCGGGAATTTCGGGTTCTCCGCCTGCAGTACCGCCCCGTCCGGGGTGATGCGCAGCCGCTTGATCGTCAGCTCCCCGTCCAGGACGGCCACCACGACCGAGCCGTCGGTGGGTTCCAGCGCCCGGTTCACGATCAGCTCGTCCCCGTCGCTGATCCCGGCGCCCTCCATCGACTCCCCGGTCACGCGCACCACGTAGGTGCTGCTGATGTCCTTGATCAGGTGCTCGTTCAGGTCGATCCGGCCGTCAAAGTAGTCCTGCGCCGGCGACGGGTATCCCGCCGCGACCGGTACCGGGGCCACCAGCACCGACAACAACGACACGCCCGCATCTATCACGCGGGGACCAATAATCACGCCCACAACACACCTTTATTCGAACATATCTTCGATTCTTTTAGTGTAGCCCGCGGCGCTGACAAAGTAACCGGACAGCTGCGGGTCCGCAGGCAGCAGGACTCGCTGTGGCGGCTGGGGGAGGGCGGCTGCCCACAACCGGGGACAATTCCGTCCGGGTTACCCACCGCTACGGCTGCCGTAGGGAGCTTTCCCCGTGGCTCCCAAAAGGACCAGCCGTGGATAACCCGAATTGCCTCCAATCATGGACAGGACCCGCGCGACAGTGCCGCCTCGCCGGGGGGAGCGGCGGCCGCCACATTCCGCTGCTCAAGCCGGAAGGGCGCCGGAGAGCCGACAAGCCGCCTGCCGCGGTGACACGGAGTCCGTGGCCGGCTTGGATCAATAGCCCCGGGGCAGCGCGCGTCCTTGCGTAGGTGCTGGGCGGTGCCGGTTCTCATTCAGCGGCCTGCGGCATCTGCAGCCAGTGGTCAGGCAGAATGGGCTCATGTGCGGCAGATATGTGATGTCCAAGGCAACGGGCGACCTTCTGAGCCATTTTGAGGCCAAGGAGGTGGAGGGAACCCCGCCGCCGCCGAGCTGGAATGTCGCGCCGACCCAGGACGTGCCCATTGTGGCCGAACGGCTGGACGAGGGCGCCCTGGAGCGGCACTTGCTGGTGGCGCACTGGGGTTTGGTGCCGTCCTGGGCGAAGGACATCAAGATCGGCAACAAGCTCATCAATGCCCGCAGCGAGAGCATCCTGGAGAAACCGTCTTTCCGGAAGGCCGCGGTCAAGCGCCGGGCCATCGTCCCGGCGGATGGCTATTACGAGTGGCAGAAGACCGAGGACGGGAAGAAGATCCCGAACTACTTGTACTCGGAGAAGGAACCGCTGCTGGGCTTCGCCGGCCTGTACGAGTGGTGGGCCGATCCGTCTGTTCCGGAGGATGATCCGGCCCGCTGGCTGCTCAGCTGCACCGTGCTGACCACCACGACCCAGGACGCCTTGGGCCACGTCCACGACCGGTCTCCGGTGATCATCCCCCGGGACCGGTTCGCCGAATGGCTGGACCCGGCCCTGACCGACAAGAACGACATCCAGCACCTCCTTGATTCCCTGCCGGAACCGACCCTGACACCGCGGATCGTCACCCCGCGGGTGAACAGCGTCCGGAACAACGGGCCCGAACTGATCGAACCCGCCGCAGAATAGACGGCGTGGCTTCCCGAGCACCACACAGCGAAGCCCCCGGAAAGACTGATCCTTCCAGGGGCTTCATTTTGTGCGCAGAGGGGGACTTGAACCCCCACCCCCTTTCGAGGACTAGCACCTCAAGCTAGCGCGTCTGCCATTCCGCCACCAGCGCATCGAGTGCAAAGAATCAGCTTTCGCTTTTCTCAGCAGCAGCGACAAAGAACCCTAGCACAAGGCTCCCCGACTCCCAGTGCCGGCAAGTCTGCAAGGGGCGGCGGTCGGCTCCGGCTCGGGGAGAACGGACAGGCGGGGTGCCAAGGGGTCAGCTTTGCGCTACCGGTCTAGCGGTTTCCGGGCGCTGATCAGGCTGATTGCTTTTCCCGGGCTTGCGGCCGCGTTGCCGGCCGGCCCGCCAGCCGGGCACGGCCTCATCCAGGGCCCTGGTCTTGGCTGGGTCGAGCTCCCCGCGGTGTGCCTTCTGGCGCTGGGAATGCAGCCAGACCCCGAGGCCGTGTTCCGCGCCGGTCACGAAGGACTTGTGCAGGGGCCAGTCATTGCCCGCAGCGAGGTAGGCCTTCAGGGCGGTGAGCCTGTCCTGCCACCTGGCCTCGTCAACAACAGGCCGTGGAAGGCGTTGCCAGTCTGGCAGCACGTCAAGTCCTTCGCGTAAGGCTGGTGCGAGTGTGCCGGCTGCGGCGTCATGGCGGCGCCGTTCCAGCCAGGACGCAAGCGTCCATTCCGCAGGGTTGGTCGAGGTGCGGGAGGGGTAACGGCCCGTTTCCTGGACCATGGCCACGAGCTCACGCATCCGCGCCAACCCCTGGCCGGTCACCCGGGGCGGTGCCTGGCGGGCGGCCTGTTCGTGGTCGGCCTGCAGGCCAGGGTCCGCGGCCAGTGCCAGGGCCAGGTGGTATCCGACCGTCGAGGTCGGAGCGTCGGTGAGCGCGGCGATCCGGGAGCGGGTCAGCCCCCCGGTACATCAGCACCCACTCCGCGTTCGGAGCCGCACCATGCCTGGCCACGAAACCATCCTGCCACCGCACCCCGGCAGTGCGCGGTTTCTGCTGGGTTCTAGCTGACGGTCCTGATGACAATCGCCCGGGAAGCCGCGGGGATCTGCGCCCTCGCGGCCGCCAGCGCGTCCTCATAGGTATCGCCAGTACCAGTGATGCGGGACAACGTTCCGTCACTGGCTTCCACCGTCAACACCACTTCCACGCCAATATCCTAGGCAACCTCTTTGGCCACGACGGCGCTCACCGGGCGGGCGCTGAAATGTTGGACGGCGATAATTCCGGCCGGGCGCGCCTATAGGTAACAGGGTGACGGAAAGACCTGCCGGACCAGGCGACGTCGGCCGAGACCTCGACCACGACCGGTTCGATCAGCGTGAGCCGCACGGGGCCTTTGTCCTTGCTGAATCTGTTCAGGGAGGACTCGCTGATCTCTTCAGGCCACGGATGTCCTGGGCCGGCAGCATGGAGGTACTGGCCCAGTTCACGCCCCGCTTTCGTGGAGAGGACCGTGGACCGGCCGACAATCTTCAGCTCGCCGCCCACCGGCAGGCCGGCGATGATGGCCTGCGGCTGGGCCAAGGACCCGATCACGGCAGCGCACACGACGTCCAAAACGTCTTTGTGTTTTAGCTTTAACCAGATCCTGCCCGCCTCGTACGGCTGGGCGGCGCCCTTGAACACGAGGCCTTCGATTCCTGTGGCGGGAAGATCCCGCAGCCAGGTCTTCGCCAGTTCCATGTCCGTGGTGGTGGGGGAGAGGTTCAACGGCGCGGTCCAGTCCCGGGCCAGTTCCTCGAGCAGCTGCCGCCCGGTGAGCGGGACGCCCCGGATGTCCTGCCCGGCAACGGCGAGGACATCGAAGGCCACGAACGAGGCGGGCAGCTCTTTGACCAGGGCCGGCAAGGCGGCCCTGGAAGTGACCATGCGCTGCTGCAATGCCTCGAAGTCCAGCCGGTCCCCATTCCAGATGACGGCTTCGCCGTCCAGGACTACGCCGGGAGGCACCTGGTCCGCGAGAGCTGCAGCTACATCTCCCAGGACTTTCGTAAGTTCTTTACCCTGCCTGGACCACAGCGTCACCTGGCCAGCGTCGATATAGGCAGTGGCCCGGCATGTTAACTGCACTTTGTGTCGATCAATCGAAATGCAGTTGGGCAGTGAAAGGCTGGGGGAGTGGCAATGGAGCCTGGCAGGGTCGTGAAATCAGCGGACGGTCTTCCGTACCGTTTGATCTTTCCTGATTCCGAGCATGAGGTGGTGTCCTCGTTCCTGCGGGACTTAGCGGCCTCTGACTGTTCCCCCTCAACGTTGCGCAGTTACGCCTACGATCTGTTGCGCTGGTTTCGGTTCCTTCATGGGAGGTTCACGCCCTGGGAACGGGCCGAGCGCTTGGATGTTCGGGCACTGGTGGAGCACATGCGGGTGGCGCCGACGGCGAACGCGCTGCGGAGGGGAGCTGAAAACCCTGCGACGACCAATGTCGTGACGCGGAAGCGGGGACCCGGGATGACGTTCTCACCGAACTCCATCAATCATCAGCTCACCGTGCTGTCCAGTTTCTACGACTTTGCGTTGGAGATGAATCTGGGTCCGTTGGTGAATCCAGTGCCCCGGCAACGCGCTGCCGGCTCGAGGGTCAACGCGCATCACAACCCGATGGAGGCGTTCCGGCCCGCCCGCCGCGGATCCTACCGGCAACGGGTTCCTCGGCCGGTGTGGCGGGGAATGCCGGATGACGCCGTCGTCAGGATCTTTGATGGGCTGACGAACCACCGGGACCGTGCGCTGTTGTCTTTCTGGCTCAGCAGCGGGGCGCGAGCTGAGGAACTGCTCGGGCTGCGGCATGGAGATTATGACTTCGGGGAGCACACGATCGTCGTGACCAGTAAAGGAACCCGCAACCGCGACATCGTCCCGGCCAGCTCGGACGCGTTCGTGTGGCTGGCCCTGTACATGCGGGAGGAGCAGCCGACCTCTCCCGGTGACCTTGTATGGTGGACTCTGTCAGCCAAGAACCGCAAGCCACTGACATACAGTGCCGCCCGGGGCATGTTTTCAAGGGCGCAAGCGCGTTTGGGATCGAACTGGACCCTTCACGATCTGCGGCATACCGCGGCCCAGCGGATGATCGCGGACCCCGGGTTCACCCTGGTGGACGTTCAAACGGTGCTGCGGCACGCCCATGTGACCACGACGACCGTCTACACTCAGCCGCGGATGGAGGACGTGCTTCACAAGGTGCTGGAGCACTATGCGAGGCCTAAGCCACCGGCTCCGGCCATTGAAGCGGATTACGATGCCGCGGCTCTTCGCGAACTCTTGGGGCTGGGAGAATGAACGGCACAGAAACGGTCGAGGACCTCAGATCACCGGCTGCGGTTGCAGCGAAAGAGACCCGACGCCGCAGCCGCGAACTCCGGCTCGCGGCAGACACCAGAACCGATACCAAAAACCGGCTGAGGGCCCGTCCGGCGTTCGATGCCGGCACGCCCGCCCCGTCGGAGCAGAACGAGCAGTTCCGTCAGCTGCAAACGATGAGCGTTGATGAAGCCATCGAGTGGATCAGCGCATGCTCGGCCACTGATGAACCCGGTAAATGGGACCGGCGGCGAAGGGAAGCATCAGCCCATATTCTGAACTGGTTGTCCCGGTTCCCGTCCGACACTTGGGACGGGCGATGGCTTGCCTCAGGCCTGGATCAGGCTCCCCGGGAGGGCCTGAAGGAGCTCAGCGAACGGCTGTCCCGTCCCGAATACTATCTGCTGACGGGAGTATCGGACGTCGTCCGCGCGCGGCTGGTGCGGCCCTCCTACGAATGGTTATTCGTTTCGAAATGGAACAGCATCCGCGGGAACATCGCGTTCCTTGATTTTGCCGAGCCAGAGGAAGCGGTTCGAATGCGCGAACTGCAGCTTTATCAGCGTTCCCATGAACTGCTCCGCCGGAACGCCGAGAACGCCATCGCCAGAATTCTTGTCCGGACCGGTAAGCGGCTCGGGCAGCTGACCGGCGAGGATGTGCTGGCCTACTCACACATCGCACGGAAGCCGGAACGGCATGCCAAGGAACATCTGGCATGGGAGCTGCTTGTCGCCTTGGGACCGCTTGCAGGAGAACCGCCGACGCTGCGTGCAGCATGGCACGCCAACGTGTCCAACCGGCGCTACACGGTGGAGACCTTGGTCCGCCGGTACGGGATCCCCGAATCAGGAGTCCGTGACCTGCTGATCGACTACCTTGAAGAACTAAAGCCCAACATTGACTACGGCTCCCTGGAAGGCCTGGCTTATCGGCTCGTGCGCTTGTTCTGGGCCGAAATCCTGGACCTCAACCCGGCTCAGAAAGACCTCCGCCTCACACCGGAACTTACTGCCAAATGGCATGAACGTATGCAGGTCACCCTGGAGGGAAGCCCCCGCCGTGAGATCGCCTCAACCTACTTCGCTGTCCGCGCGCTTTACCGTGACATCGCGGAGTGGTCACACGACCAGCCAGAGCGCTGGGCGATGTGGGTGGCTCCGATCCCTTTTCCGCGCGCCGAATCCCGTGCCCAGTCAAAACAGCGCCGCCAAGTCGAAGCACGGATGCAGCACAGAACCCGTTCCCTGACACCGCTTCTGCCGGCGTTCATGCGCTCCGCTGTGGCCCTGCGTGAACGAGGCACCCGCTTGTTCGAGCAAACCCAGGCCGCAGCCCATGGCCAGACCTACATGGTCGACGGGGTGACGTACTGCCGGCATGATCCGCCGATACGGACAGGTATGCCCCCGCGCGCCCGGATCTGGGCAGACGTCATCGCCTCGGAGGAAGGCGCCGTTCTGCTCGCCCCGATCGGGAAACGAGCCGATGTCACAGCGATGGAACAGGACGGTTTCTGGGGTTGGGCGGTGGCATCGACGTTGAAGGAGACCGGGGTGAGGGCTGAAGAGCTTTTGGAGCTCACTCAGTTGTCCTTGCGCCACTACGTTGCCCCGAACACCAACACGATCGTGCCCCTGCTGCATATCGCTCCGTCCAAGAACGACCAGGAGCGCCTCATCCCGATGTCTCCGGAACTGGTCAAGATCCTGGTGGAAGTCCAACGACGAGCGCGTGGAACCGACAAGTGCGTGCCGCTGTCAGTCCGCTATGACCCCTACGAGAAAACGTTCAGCGAACCCTTGCCCCACCTGTTCGCCAGGGTCTTCGGGCCCACACAGAACGTGCTTTCCTACGCTTACATCCGGGGACTCTTGAACCGTGTCGCCGAATACGCGAACCTGCAGGACGGAGGTTTGCCGGTCCGATTCACCCCGCATGATTTCCGCCGATTGTTCGCCACGGAGCTTGTCGGGTCGGGCCTGCCGCTGCACATCGCGGCAACGCTGCTGGGACATCTGAACCTGGAAACCACAAGGGGGTACACCGCAGTCTTCCCGGAACAGGTCGTCCAAGCCCACCACGCCTTCATCGAACGCCGCCGCAACAAACGCCCTGACTACGAGATGCGTGCGGCGACTGCCGCGGAATGGAAGGAGTTCGAAGAACACTTCCTCCTGCGTAGGGTCGCGCTGGGTAACTGCCACCGCCCGTATGCCACACCCTGCGTGCACGAACACGCCTGCATCAAGTGCCGGTTCCTGCAGATCGACCCGGACCAAGCCGGCAGGATCGAGGATATGACCGAAAACGCGGAACAACGACTCGATGAAGCCCGGAAACACCAATGGCTGGGCGAGGTCAGCGCGCTCGAGGAAAGCCTCGTGCACCTGCGCCATCGACGTGACGAAGCGCAGCAGCTGGCCCCGGCTCACTCACGGATGCCTAGGTAAACGGTGTCTGTCAGAGACGCTGTTCCTTGTCATCGGCGGACAGCCTGGCGGGAACTTCGACCCTCAGCGGGTCGAGCTCCGGACGGATCCTGCGGAAGCGCAGCGAATGTCTGAAAGACTGACCTGACCAAGCGGCATCCGCCTGGACTTCAACCACGATGGGATCAACGAGCGTCAGTTCAACGGGCGAGGCGTCCCGGTTGAAACGATCGAGAGCGGTTCCTTTGACCGTTGACGGCCAAGGGTGGGTCCCGGCCGCGGGCCGGAGCCAACGGCCAAGCATCCGGCTGTCCGCAGATTTCAAGGGCGAGCTCCGGCCGACGATTCGCAGCTCGCCACCCAGCGGCAGCCCCGCCACGATTTCAGTCGGCCGGTGCACAGGTCCGATGACGGCCCCGCACACGACGTCCAGTTCAGAAACATGCTTGGCCTTAAGCCAGATTCTTTTCCCGCCGGTATAAGGCCCGACGCTGCTCTTGGCTACCAGTCCTTCCATTCGAACCTCTGCCAGGCCTTCAAACCACTCCTTGGCCAGCTCCCGATCCGTCGTTTGAGGGGACACCGAGAGCGGGGGAGCCCAGATAGTTGCCAACTCCTCCAATAGCGCCCGCCGATCCACCAAGGGCAAGCCCCGCGCGTCCTGCCCGGCAACAGCCAGGACATCGAAGGCCACAAAGATCGCCGGCAACTCGAGGACCATCGACCGCAGCCGTTCCTTACCGGCTGACAACCTCCCCTGCAGGGCCTCGAAGTTCAATCTGTCTTCTGACCACACCACAGCCTCGCCATCGACAATGCAACCGGCCGGAATCATTGATAGTGCCGCCTCGACTAGCTCCGGGAAGTACCGGGTCAGGTCCTTCCCCTGGCGCGACCACAGGCTGGCCAGATCCCGATCCCGAAAAATCAGGACACGGTATCCATCAAACTTGGGCTCGAAAAGCATTTGACCCGGCAAGGCGGACGCCGGCGGAATGCCCTTCACACGCTTTGCCAACGCGACCTCCAGCGGCGGGCGGAGCGCCCAGGGAATCGTCTTACCGGACTGCGACATGCCCTCAGAATAGGTCCCTTTAGGATGCACGTAGCCAATTCAACCGGTGACCCTCACGGCGTCCTGCACTGGGTCCCTGAAAGGCAACCTTTGCCGAGATGGGTATAAGGCCTGGGATGTCAGCTGCCCGTATTGGGGCGCTGAGGCCGGCCGTTTAGTTTCTCGCGTTCGCGCTTCCACCCAATGCCCCGGGGAAGAAATACCGCCGCTGTCAGGACAGCAATCACGGCAATAGACCAGAACCCCAATCTGCCGTCAGCGACGATCATGCCCCCGACCAGTCCGACACCGACCGCGCAGAGGATGTCGCCGATAATCCAACGCCTTCGGATGGCCGAATACTCCTGGCTGTTCATGCCCTGAGGCTACTTGAGAGAGTTGAATTGGGCATTAGTTGAGGAACCCACTACGGGCGCTTCCACGCTATATGCGAGCAGGGCCCTCCTGCTGGCTGCCCGGTGAGGCTGCTGGCGATAAAACTAGCCCCGACCACCACGAACATGAGACCGAAAAATCGGGCGAAGGCAGGTTTAGCCATGAAGGATGCCGAATAGTCGATCCCCATGAGTTTCTCTTCAGCGACCGCCCCGGCGAGGCCCTCCGCAGCCTTGTTCAGATTGATGACGAGGCACAGCCCCAGGAGTAGGCCGGCAGTGCCGATGCCCACCGACATCCATCGTGAAGCGTCGGGAACGTGCAGCAGGACCGGGATGATGCCAGCGATGAAAACGACAATGAAGAGGATGTAGAGAGCCTTCAGAGGTTGCGGCAGCCGGGAAATGAACCGAAACATATTCATCCTTCACCCCTGATGCCGGAAGTCACGCGCTTACTCTTAGGAACATACTCTCCTGCCGTTCCCGCTCGGAGAGCGATTCGGGCAATATGAGTTCCAACTTGGCCAATTGGGAACCCGCTGCGGGACAGTCCGGTGGGAACGGCCAGTCCTTGCTGTGAATCCGGTGATACGACGTGTTAAGGGACGGGTAAAAGCGCGGGTTCCACGGCGACAATTTTCTCGCCATAGCGCCGGTCCATCTTTTTCTGGATGCTCCCGTCGTCGAAAATGACCTTCAAAAAGACGTAGCCGTTTTCGGCCAGTGCAGAAAGCATTGTCGGCTCGGCGGAGTTCAACAGTTCATTTTGGATCTTCCTCAGCTGATCCGCTGTGCCAGCCCCTCGATGCGCTGCATCCCGGCGTGGGTCGCTTGGCCCGCGGAGGAAATATTCATTGGAGCCGAGCGGCCGTGGAGGTGTTTGCCCGAGTGTGAACGTTTTGCCGTCCCACGTTCCCTGCAGCAGGTAATCGCCATGAGTGACCGTCCCTACGGTCGTCGATCCGGTGACCGAGTCCCAGTCCCAGCCGTCGATGACTGGACCCCTACACATGGGAGGATCAGACGTTGCTACGTAGCCTAAGCAGAATTCGGGCTCTGCGGGTCGCCGTTGAAGCACTGTTCCCTGGCCCATAAGTTCCGTTCCTGCGATGGAGGACTTCGACGCCTCGACGGTGGTACGGTCGCCTGGTTGAACGGTTGGGGTGCAGCCAGCGAGCACAACGGCGAGGCCGCCAATTAACGCGCTTCTGGCAATTCGGCGCCTCCTCATGCCTAAAGTATCGCTCTTGTGTTCCTGAGGTACCACGGGGAGTTTACGGATCGAAGGCCCACAAACCCTACCTGGTTCTGGCCGATGCTTCAGCCTCGTGAGTTGGCGGCTCCTCGGCTCTTGCGGGGAACCCAGACTGGGACGTGCTCAGTGCTACGGGTGGCACGACCGGGCCGACGGGAACTCGGCCTTTCGGAAATCGAGGTTCCTGCTTGGAGCTAATTGCGGCCGATCTTGCCGGCGAGCAGGGTCAGACCTGCTTCTCCGGTAGCTACTTCCAGGTCCCCCTTGTTTGTGCCAATTGCGGCGATTTTCCAGGACCGCTTGAGCCCGGCCGGCCTCTTCGCGGGAAGGTCGAGCAATCCGTGGGAGGACAATTCGCTGAACTCCCGCACATGCCCTGTGGGGGACCCCATTTCACCAAACAGAGGTCGGAATTTGATAAATCCATTGTTCACCTCGGCGAATCCTTGCTCCCACCTGCTGCTTAGCGAACCAGGGAGAGCCTTGGGGTGGCGGATTGCACATTCGATGAGTCCGCGCTCAACGTCCCGGGCGAGACGAGCCTCCCGCTCGGCCGCTGCCATCCGGGCGACTACGAGTGCAATGGCAGCGATAAAAGCGGCAGTGACTGCAAGTGAGGGCCAGAAACCGAGAGGTTCACGGAGGATGCTGGAGACCAAAATGCCAACGATGAGAACCCACCAGTATGATCGCGCGAGTGCCTTTTCCCACTTTCCGAGCGGTGAGGGATTCTCTATCTCAGCTGCCATTTTTTGGTCCTAGCCCGCATTGATGCCCTTCCGGGCGGAATTGAAGCTTGAACGTTTTGCGAACGTCGTGCCGCTACGGGTTCAATTGATCTGCCTCTGACGATTTGCGGTACCTGACGACGACCAGCCCGATGAGGTTGGCGGCCGCGAACCCAAACATCACCACAATTAGGATGACGTTGAAGGTGATCCAGAATGGCGAAGTATGTTCAGTTAAGAGTGCTGTAACTCCAAGGAAGAGCCCCAGAAACAGGCCGCTTATGGAGGGAAAGGATCGCCTCTTTAAAGTCCTGTTACTCAACTTACGGTTCATGGTGCGCTAGACCTCTTTCGCGATCCCAAACAGCCAGCCCTTGGCATAGATGCTACGCCTCGGATTATGAACAGCAACCGCCCTTCTCGTCTGTGGGCATGACGTTGATGGGCTTCGAATTGATGAGCGGTTCAGGCAGATGCCGAGCGAAGTAGCCGCGTCGGAATCCAAAAACGTCCCACTAGAGGCCAGCCCGCAAATCATCCCGCAAGCCGGTCGGCCATCAGGCTCCCGGCACTGTTATGGCTTTGTCTGACGTAGGTGACAGGAGCCTGCCCAGATGGCTGGTCCGATTGGACTCTTCGCCAACGAGCCCTAACTGAAACATCCGACGGCCTCAAGACTTCGGTCTCTGAGCCCTCCCACCGAGCGAACAATCGCCTAGGCTACTCTGCCTCTGATTTCCGTGGAATCGCACAAGTACGATGGTGGCCCGGTGATCAGCCCCGACAACAGGTGGCTGACCGGCAGCAGCCCAATGGCTGTTGATTGACATTGTGCAGTGAAGGAATCCGTCCCATTTGGGTTCGGCCCATAGGCCGCCGGGCAGTGCGTTGGGGCCAGGGAAGGCCTTGACGAGTTTCGCCAGGGCAACCGCGACCGGTGGTTGCAGTGCCGGCGGAAGGGACTCGGCCATGGGCCCAGCCTAAAGGAGAAACGCCAGCACGAACGTCCGCGGTGGATTTACTTGGCTGTAGGACCTTCTGTAACAGCGTCCTCCGCGTCGACGCGGCGGAGCAGGGCCGCGACGCTCCGAACGGCTGCCGGATCTTCCTGCCAGGGCTTGCCGCCCCTTGAGCAGGCATGAAAACCGGTGACAGCTGACCCTTTCGCCGCCTCGGCGAGCTCAGCCCACGCCGCTTTCAGATCTGCCACCTGGTCAGGAGCCAACGGCTCCTGTTCCTTCGGCTTAATCGCCGCTGCGACGGCGGGGCGACCAGCACCCGTTGCCGGCTTGCGCCGCCGGGCGAACCAGCTCCACAGACCCATAGGCTTTCCCTTCGTATCAACACTCCAATGCCCTTCCAAGGCAAAGCAGAGGGCGCAACCGGTGCCGAATGCGGCCCCCTGCCCTGCGGGGTAAACATCCTGCTGCCTACTCTTTCGAGCATGCCACACGGTAAGTAGTGGTGCATGCTCGCAGGGCTCGCACCCATGTGGGCGTCCGCTGGCGCGGCCGGCTGTTGGGCCCAGGTGGCGCCGTCGCAGAGCTCCGGACCCCCTGGCCCTGTCTTGTCTGCGACGTTTTGGCTGCTGTCCCAAGGGATTGTACGTGTCCGCTCCGGCCCGTCGAGCCCCTCCGTTCCTCCGGGGCCTGCGGCGCAGGAAATGTCCCTCCGGCGCTCCTTCGTCGCTGATTTCCTCCGGGAATTTCCCGCACCTTGCCCAAGGGTAGACAGGCCTCCGTCGGCCACAGCTCCGCAAGCTTCGCCAGCAGCCAAAACAACGGGGGGAGAGGGGAAGCTGGCCGGTCACCATTGGCCGCCCCACCCACCAACCCTTTCGGCAAAAAAGGAGCAACACCATGAACGCAGTCACTAAGAGGACCGTGACCACCGTCGACACCGGCGAAACAGTCCACGACGTACCCGTGCTCATCGACTACCACATGAACGACGGGTACGACTGGATGGACGTCATCAGCGAACACGGCTGGGCCGTGATCCCCAGCTGGGGCTGCGACGGCTGGGACCTGGGCCAGTGGCCTTACGTCATGGTCGCCGGAATCCGCACCGCGGACGCGATCGGCAACCTGTTCGGCATGGCCACCTATTGCGAGGGCGACGTTCGCACGTACTGGTTCAGGACAAAAGCCAGGTTCTGGACCGCGATAAGTGAGCAGGCGTTCTTCCACTGGAATAACGGACAGGCCCAAGGCCCCGATGACCTGCCCGAAGCCGCCGCCGAAATGCCCAGCCGTTACCGGATGCCCTGCACCCTCACAGGCGCGGCCTAACCCCATCACAAGCCGGTGCCCCGCCCCAAGCGGGCGGGGCACCGCACCACCCCAAGACACATCATCTGAGAGGACGAACCCCGATGAGCACCTGCACCGCCCTGATCATTCCCGCCGACCTGAAGGAACCGGCCCGCGTGGAAACCATCGACGCCGGGTTGGAGACGCTGCAAACCCTCGTGGCCGGGAACATCGAAGCCGTGAGCGGCGATGACTGGCACTTCTACCTGAACGAGGAAGGCAAGATCCTGAACCTCCCACCGAACCGCCGGACCGCGATGCTGGTCCTTGAAAAAACCGGGATGCTGGCAGACGTGTACTGCGGAAACGTCGTGTTCCTGGGAGAGACCCACGACGGGGACGAAGGCAATGTGCCCGAGCACCTGATCGACCTCGCGCAGCAGCTCTTTGGGCTCGAACGGGAAGCCGCCTAACAGGCCGGGCACTCACTTACTCAAATACTCAAATGAGTAAGTGGGTGCCCACCTCCGGCGTGAGGGTCCAGTTGCGGGCGGGCGGTCCGCCGCCAGTGGCTTGGTTGAGTGTCTGGTCGGCGGACCGCCATGTCGCCACAGAAGCCCACACCCGCCTGGCACAGGCGGCAAGCCGTGGCCTTCGCCGGACTGGGCGGGACCGGGCGGGGGCAGGGAGAGCATGCTCGCATGGCTCGCACCCCAATCTGGCGTCCACTCCGCAAGCTCCGTGGCCGGCTGTGGGGTCCAGTGCTGTCCTCCGCAGGGCTCCGGCCGTCCCTGGCCCTGTCTTGTCTGCGACGTTTTGGCTGCTGTCCTGACGGATTGTACGTGCCCGCTCCGGCCGGTCTAGCCCCGGTTCCGCAGGCTCCACCGGGGCCTGCGGTCCGGGAAATGTCCCTGCGGCGCTCCTTCGTCGCTGATTTCCTCCGGGAATTTCCCACACCTTGCCCTGAGGGTAGACAGGCCTCCGTCGGCCACAGCTCCGCAAGCTTCGCCAGCAGCCAAAACAACGGGGGAGAGGGGACGCTGGCCGGTCACCATTGGTCGCCCCACCCACCAACCCTTTCGGCAAAAAGGAGCAACACCATGACTGAAAAACTGACCATCACCGGTTCCGCTGACCTGATCGCCGCCGTCCCGCACCTGCTGGGCGTCCAGCCGAAGGAATCCTTCGTCGTGCTGACGGCCCGCTCCGGGACATTGGGCGCCAGCCTGCGCATGGATGCACCGGCAGAGGCCGCCCCGGGCGATTACGCGCAGATGATGACCACCTACGCAGCCCACGACGACAAGGCAACAGGGTCCTTCGTCATCGTCTACACCGACGAAGACCCGGAGTACGGCTACCCCTACGCCGCGCACGTCGCTGCTCTCACCACCGAGCTGGCCACGGCACGGATGCCCGTCCGGATGGTCCTGCTGGTCACCGGCACCTACTGGGCAACCTACGGCACGGCAGAGAAGAACCCCCTGGACGCGGTCAGGGACCGCAACGCCAACGTCACGCTGACCTACTACGGGTCCGCCCCGCACCTTGAGGTGTACAACCCCGAGCTGCTGGGCACGTGGGCGCTGCCCGTGGAGGCGCCGGAAGGCACCGAGGAGGATCTTGAAACCGCATGCCGGACGTGGGCGGCCACGCTGGACGGGACAGATATGCCGGACACGGACACCGCCCGGCAGCTGGCGGCAGCATTCCAGCACCGGCACATCCGCGACTACCTGTTCCGGGACACCATCACCACCCACAACGGCAGCTTCGGTGACGTGCTGACCGGAAAGTTCACCGCCCGTCCGGACTGGGACCGCGTGGACCGCGCCGAGGCTATCGCGTTCGAGCTGATGAAGGCCGTACCGGCCGGGCAACGCGCCCCAATGCTGACCCTGATGGGCTGGTTGGAATGGCTCAAAGGCCGCGGGTCCCAGGCCGACCGCTACCTTAAACTCGCCGCAGAGGACGTTTCGGATTTCCGCCTCGCGGAGTTGTTGCGGGAACTGATCAACCGGGGTCACGTCGCCGACGTCGCCCGAGACGCTGACACGTCCTACAAGCGCCGCCTCATCTAAGAGGGAAGCTGGCCGGGGCCCGATCACCACACGATCCCACCCGGCCCTCTTCTTGGCGGTGGCGGGGCGGCCTCCTCCGCTTCGCTCCCCCGGCCGCCGGCAACCCTGCGCGGGCGCAGCACCTTGCCAGTGAAAGACCACCAGCTCGACGACTGTAGTTCGACGACGAGCTATAACACCGGCGGCGACGCTGCCCGCGGATTTTCCTTTGTTGAGCGAAAACAGGGAAGGAACGCACCCATAGTGCGGGCCTTACCGCATTAACCGGCCACCTGTGCGGTTGAGGTTCCAGTCGTGCCAGCCTGATCGCCGCTCTGCTAGGTTCAGTGTCTCGCCGGTTGGCACGGCGAGGCGCTTGCTCCAGGACTTGAGGCGCACTAGAGAATGAACGGAGCATATGTCTACACCGGGATGAGAGCAGAACCCATGAGTCCTACCCGACCGTCAACCAAAGACGGCAACCGCACCATCTACGGTGTGACTATCTGCCTGCACGGCGCTGTTCCGGTACGGTCGGGGCGTGTTGAGGAGGTTGGGCGATGAGCACGGTCGATATGCACATCCGCAGCATCGACGAGACGATCTGCGGCAATATCGCCGTCCTCGGACATAACCGCGGACTTCTGTCGCAGAACATGCTCTCGCAGCTGCGGAACCTGGTTGAGGGTGTGGCAGTTCGCGTTCACACCAATAACGGGTATACCGAGCATGACTACGACGCGATCACAGCGGGCCTGGCATTCGTCAAGTCCCGCGGAAAACTGGCCTTTCTAACCCGCTTCTATACGTTGCTTCAACCCAGCGCCTCGCACTATACGTTCGATGGTGACGGATCTGAGCGGCTGATGCTGAAGTACTACGAGTACCTGCACCGCCTCCGGGCATTCATGCATGACTCGTTCGGAATGGACGTGCTGGCTAACCTTGAGTCGTTCCCGATCGACCTAGACCCATCACTGCGCGAGTACCACGAGAAGATTGCGGAGCGGATCACGGCCGTCCGTCAGCTTCCGAAGGACGGCGACACGTCGTCGCGTTATTACGTCCTCAAGACTCGTCCCTTCTTTGTCAGAGGCCGGATCTTTTATGAGGTTACCTTCTGCAACCCGGTCGACAAGATCAGCAAATTTGACCGGATCATCGCCTTCACGGACCAGGACATTGGCGATAAGTACGCTGCTATGCTCACCCTCCGATCTGAGGCGATCGAGGTGCTCGGTCAAACCATGCCGATTACGGTCATTCGCGGCTGGGAGGTCTCGATCCGCCCGTGCGAGCTGAACAACTTCGCGCGCTTCTTCGGGCCTAGGACCAACATTGGATCAGGCAATACCGAGTACCGCCTCCTGATGCAATACCTGACTGCGACCAGCTCGACGCTTGTCGACCTCGTTGATCTGCCGGATGACCGCTATGAGCGCGTGAAGTTGAAAGTCACTGAACGTGCCAAGAGCCCGCGCTTCTTCCCCATTCTCGACAAGGCACGTCGCATTATCCAGGAGAGCGAGCCGGGGCACGTCGTGCTTCGATATCTGATGCTTCACATGAAGAACGTGGTACTTCGGGAGCAGCATAGTCGTGACGAGTGCGGCCGGCTTTCGGGACTGAATCTTCAATGGGGGTGCATCCCATTTGATGAGATGCCGTTCTGCACGTCATTGCCGCGCCACAACCCGCGCTACTGGGATCTTATTGATGTACTCGACCCAAGCGACCGTATGCACGAGCTGCTCGCTCGCCGCGTCAAGAACAACGTCGATCGTCGGGGCATGCTCTACACGCCGCTTGGCGACCTGGCCCCTATGGGTGACGTCACAGCACTTATTAGGCGGCATAACGATGCTCTGTACTACAAGCACAAGGCTCGCTCGCTCGATGTTGATCGCGGACACGTATTCATCCGTGGGTACGAGAACGACATCGTGCAAATAGTCGAGAAGATCCAGGGACATGCCGCATCCGGCGTTGGAGGCTGGGAAGACGCCATCGAGCACTGGCTCGACGAGCGCCCAACGCTGATCGACGATGTAGCGAAGGTCGACGCGCTGAAGTCACTTTTTAATGAGTCCCGCGTTGCGCTGATCTATGGGGCCGCCGGCACGGGCAAGTCCACGATGGTCAACTACATCGCGAACTACTTTAATGAGGAGCAGATGCTCTTCTTGGCGAACACGCATCCAGCGGTAGACAATCTCAAGCGCAGAGTCCAAACGCAAAACGCCGACTTCAGAACCATCGCCAGTCATAACTGGAGGACCGGTGCCGATCCTGAGTACGAGGTTGTCGTGATCGACGAGTGCAGCACTGTGAGCAATGAGGACTTGCTCAAGATCCTGGAGGGCACCAGGTTCAAGCTCCTGGTGCTTGTCGGGGACGTCTACCAGATCGAGTCGATCCAATTCGGCAACTGGTTCGGAATCATGCGCTCTTTCGTCCCAAACCAATCGGTCTTCGAGCTAACAACGCCGTACAGGACCAAGAACGACGGGCTTCTCGGGCTGTGGCAGAAAGTCCGCAACGTCGATGATGACATCACCGAGGCAATGACGCGCGGCGGGTACTCGACAGTGCTGAGTGAAAAGTTGTTTGAGGCCCAGCGAGAAGACGAAATCATCCTCTGTCTGAATTACGACGGGCTCTACGGCATCAACAACATCAACCGGTTCCTGCAGAGCAGCAACCCGAACGCTTCGGTCCCGTGGGGCCCGTCAATCTACAAAGTCGGTGATCCGGTGGTGTTTAACGACGCTGAACGATTCAAGCCCGTTATCTTCAATAACTTGAAGGGCACAATTGTCGGTATTCAGAGGGAGCCTGGCCGGGTCCGGTTTGAGATTGACCTCGACCGCGACGTGACGGAGCTATCGGTTTACGGGACGGAGCTCGAATGGGTACGTGACTCAGTTGTCGCCTTCGACGTCTTCGAACTTGCGGACAGCGATGAGGACGACGAGTCGCTCAACACTTCCATTCCCTTCCAAGTCGCTTATGCCGTATCAATTCACAGGGCGCAGGGCCTCGAGTACGAGTCCGTCAAGGTCGTCATCACCGACGCCAACGAGGACGATATCTCCCACAGCATCCTCTACACGGCGCTGACGCGCGCTCGTGAGAATCTGCAGGTCTTCTGGACTCCGGAGACGCAGCAGTCTGTCATCGGGAAGCTCGAGCAAAGAACCAATAAGAAGGACGTGAACCTTCTTTCGGGTCGCCGCAGCCTGGCGCCCGTTACGTAGGTCAGCGCGGTCCGCAGAGGCGAACGGCGTGCACTCATATTGGAACATGGCTCATTTCATCTGATCAAAGTTGGTTCAACAAGAGAGGCGAAATAGGGGCTGGAGTTGTCTATAGGAACATCTCCCCCGGCCGCCGGTAACGCTGCGCGGGCGAAGCCACCTTTGCCAGCCGCGCGCAGAAACCACGGCTAGGGTGAAAGGGACAACAGCGTCCTATTCATCCAGGTACAAGGGGAGCAGCCCGTGGCAGCAGAATTCCATATGACCGACGACGACACCGTCAGCCCCGACGCCAGCCACCTCGAAGACCTGATCGAACTGAGCCTGCTCACCGCAGAAGACAAGGGCCCCGGCCCCGTGGACTATCCCGTCAAAGACCACCGACTGCCCGAGATGGAGCTGGACGGGCCGTAAACCACCCGGCAGCGAGGACGCTGCCCCGCAGAGATCTCCTTTAGCAGAGGAACCCGAAGGGAGCCGGCCACATGCCGGCTCCCTTCCGGGTTAACCCGGAATTGCGGGGTATAGGACAAAACGTGTGTAAGTTCCGGTGGTACCGCCGCTGACCCGCAGCGGTTTCCCGAACCAAAGCCGCGACCACAAATCCAACACTCCAGAGTTGCAAGCACCGCAGCCACCCTAAGCTCCAAAAGCTTAGCTGCCCAGGCATTTCCCGGCGTGACTGGGAAGCTGGCCCCTCCCATACACACGTTTTGTCCTATAACCCCCGCTCTCGCAACCCGCCCCTGCCGGCAGGAGTCTTCCGGCCGTCCTTCCGCAGGAGCAGGCCGTGGACGAGGCAAGGAACGGGCAGGACAAGCCCTGCGGGTGATGGGACTGCCGGGCGGTGGCTGCCGGTTCCGGTTACCCGGTGGATCACGCAAGAACTTGGGTACGTCTGATCTGGTGGGCCTGCCGCACGGCAGCGAACGGTAGGGAGACGGAATGGATTTCAAGCAGATCATCGAGACGGCCGGGCAGTACATGGACTTCGCGGGTGTCGCGATCATGGTCATTGGCGCCGTGGTGTCTATCCCACTGGCTGTCCGCGGCCGGAGCTTCCCCCAAGGCAGGGAAGGGCCGGAACGTCAGTCGGTGTACCGACAGTACCGGCAACTGCTGGGCCGTTCCATCCTCCTGGGCCTTGAGCTCCTGGTCGCCGCCGACATCATCCGCACCGTGGCCGTGACCCCCACTTTCACCAGCGTGGGGGTCCTCGCCGTGATCGTGCTCATCAGGACGTTTCTGAGCTTTTCGCTGGAGCTGGAGATCACCGGGCGCTGGCCCTGGCAGAAAGAGGAAAAGGCCACCACGGCGGCATCGTCCGCCTAAATGTGGGGCAAGTCCGGAATCATCAGCCCGCCGGGAAACGGGTCGCGGCGGGTACCGATGGGACCTGTGGCCGCGGCTGCTGACGCTGGGAGCCCTGTTTGAGCGCAGGGCGCGAAGAAACGCGTCGTCATCGCGAAACGCAGTGCGGCTTGCCCGTGGAGCGTCGCCCAGGCCGGATTCACGGTTGCCTCCGGCGGACCCTTGGCTATCACAGGGCCCTGGTTATTCCGTGGCCCTGTGACTGGCCTGTTGCTGGTGCCGGGCCAGCTTTGCCTCGGCTTCCCGGCGGCGATTCCCGATGGCCGAGACCTGGGCGGCGGTGGGGTGGCGGTGCTCGCGTTCCCAGGCGTGATCGTTCACCCCGGTCCGCAGCAGCTTCTCGTCGCTATGGAGGCCCTCTTCTTCATTCATGGCTGAAAATCCTTTCGTGGCCGCCCGGGGCAGCACCCGGGGCGGATGGTGGTGTGGATGTAACGCTCCGCTGTCAGGGGATTCATTCGGGCAGTTCCAACCGGAACCCGCACGCGCACGTCAGGACGCGGATCGGGAGGTAGACATCCAGCAGGTTCGGGCGTGCTTCCGCGGCCCAGGGTGCGGGGAGCCGACGGAGCTCCGAACCGGTCTTCTTCATGATTCGTCCGCAGTGCATGTAATGCCACCCGAAAATGAGCACGGTCGCTCTCCGGATCCCGTGGCCCAGGTCGGAGACGCGGGCGGGATGTTCGCTGAAAAGCTGGCACCGGGCGCAGGTGTAGGCCACGACAACGACGCCGGTCTGATGCTCCGGCGGATCGGTGACCGATCTGATGGTGAGGTCGCGGTCGGTGCCGCAGCGCTCACACATGACCGGCAGCACACGGGCCCGGCCGGCATCCCCGGACCCTAACCCGGGAAATCCGAGTGACACGATCAGCCCGGGCACGGGCAGATCGACGGGGAAGGGCTTTGGGCCGGGACCGGCCCGAGCCGGCTGCCGGAGCCCGCGGCGGCGCCAAAGTGAAGGGGTTGATGGGCATGCGAGGTGGCCATGGCAGGCTCTTTCCTCAGGTGCAGGACGGGCCGCCACGAGGCAATAGCGGCATCGCTCCTGGTGTGCTGCACATCGTCAGGAGGGGCTCCCTGCTGAAAACTGCGGCAACACAGACGCGCAGGGTCCTGTGCCGAAAGTACCCCGCGCTCCCAAGCCCTGTACATAGGCGCTGAATATACAAGACCGCACCGCACACTAAGCGGAGACCAAAGGTCCCCTGCCTGCGCGGGGGAGAGCGGGAACCAGCACCGGCCGGTCACCGCTGAAGCCGGCAGGCTGCAGGTCATGGAGGAGAGTTGGAGCGCGCCGGGACTCCGGAAGCGGGCAGATTCCGACCGACAAAAACAGGCCATGGACCACCATGTCGGCGGACGGTGCGGCCAGCAGCGGCCGGTTCCGTGGCCAGTCGTGGGCACTTCTACTGCGCTCTGTTCCGAGGACCAGGTGCCGGTGGTGTCGTTTTCAGAAGTCGACTGCACAGGCGCCCGCGGAATTCCGGGGTAGTGCAGACGAGTATGGACATTGAAATGTCAGAAGTGCCCTGCACGGAATTGCATTCTGCTCAATAGTCCTCAGCACCAACAGTCATTTTTTCAGGAGTCGCCTGCGCCAACCAGCAGGAACTACTTCCTTGGTGCCTCGGTCGAGCCTGTTGCCGGGATCCATCTGTAGAGGGTGGGCACGGAGACTCCCAGGGTGTCGGCGACCTCCCGGGGCGGTGTTCCCTGGTTGAGGAGCTTTCGGGCTGAGCGGATCTTGGCATCGGTCATGATGCGTTTGCGTGCCAGTCTCGACATTGCAGATATGGCCAATGTGTTTAGGTCCAGGCGGAGTCTCCACGCCATGCCTATGCCTGTTACCTTCGGCGCTGCCACTCGCCGCTGTACCCGGCGGGCCGGAACCCCAGCACCACGTTGATGGCCAGCATATGTCCGTTCTCCGCCGCGTTGAACGTGAGTATCCGTTCAACCGAAGGACGTTCAGCCTCCAACCGCCGCAGATTCAGTATCTTGACCAGCATGCCGAGCCGGCTGCCGCGATGAGCCCTAGCAACCAATGTGTCGTCCTGCACCGCTAACCAAGGTTTTGAGGCGGAGTATTGCAGGACCGAGTAGGCGGCCAGCTCGCCACTCGGCTTGTGCCGTGCTACGGAGACCAGCGACTCCATGCCTGACTGCTTCCACTCGTCCTCGACGTGCCGGACGCGCTTGGCATCCCAAACCTGCGACTCGAAGTGGAGCTCCCCTGACGGGCTGTCGGTGCTCATCCGGGACATGAGAACTGCCATCTCGTCTACGTAGTCGTCGGGGCAGCGGTCTGTCCACGTGAGGAGGTCATAGCAGTTCCCGGCGATCGAGCATGCCTTTTGTTCCAAGGCATCCAGCGTTCCATCCGGCACGGGAAGATCCAGGGCGCTGAATTGGGTGACCTGTTCCAGCGCGTAGCCGGCGGCCAGCGCGAACTTCACCGCACGGGAATCCGCGGGCACACCGCCCGTGCCGGTTCCCGGCTTCAGGATGCCGGGTCCATGGGGGTCAAAGCCTGCGGCATGTTCCGTGGAACTCTGCACTGTAGTGCGGCCGTGGCGGGCCGCGAATTCCTCGGCATGCCGCAGCAGCATCTGACCGATTCCCCTACCCGTGAACTCATTCAGAACGTCAACCCGGACCATCGCAACGTCGAGGTTCTCCGCCAAGGGCAGCCCGATGCTCGACCTTGCCACCATGCGCCCATTGACGCGGACGAAGTAGAACCGCGCCTGCTTGTAGTCGTCGTCCCTCCATGATTCAAGGCGTGCTTCGCGGGGAGCGGCCAAGTCCAGATTCCCCCACGTTTCCAGTATCAGTGCGTCGCTGAGTTCGCTGAATTCCAGGAAATCCGTAGCCTCCGGCGACTGGGTCGATGATGGCAGGATCAGAGGTTCTATACGGAAGGACGGCGCCATGTGATCAGCCTTAGCGAGATGAACACAATCCTCGACCGTAGCGATCAGTGGGGCTTCTTTGCTGTTGTTGTAAAACACCGTATTGCTCCTCAGGGAAGTGAATGGTTTGTCTGTCTTGCACTGCCAACCGAACACGTCGGGACGCGGCAGCCATTGCCCTTCCGGGAAGGCTGGCTTCACGCTTAGCAGCCGCCAGCAAGTCTCATCAAGGGATTCTTTGCTGAGACTTTGCCCGTCCGGGTCCGGATCCCGGATCCCGGATCCCGGATCCGGGATGTGAATGTTCTGGCGGACTGGCGGTTTAGTCGCAACTCACATTGGCGGTCCTGCGGCACCGGGCGTCGTGCATGCCCTGGGTTTCGAGTCGGGGCATGGACAGTCTGCTTCCTGCACATGACCTGTGCGTTCACCAAGCATCACCGCTCAACTGCTCCGCTGAGCATAGGGACTTCTTACGCCCGCACACTGCATGCCTGCAGCGCCAAGGTCCTGTCTCTGATCATTTGTAAAGTCCTAGGCAAGCAGAGAGGCCACCCCTGTTGTCGGAGTGCCCAGTGAGGAGTGGCGCGAGGGGGCGCCGAGTGTGGCGCCCCCTCATCTGACGCTATGGCCAGATGCTGAAGTTTCTGCTTGTCACAGTTATCGGTCCCTGGGTGAGTCCGTTGGACGTCACCCAGAACTGGACCCGGTGAAAAACTTCTTCCGCGGTCCCACCCTCGTCCCCTGTGGATGTCAGCAGAAGCGTGGGAGTCACCCACTTTATTCCAGGTGCCGAGAACTGCAGGGCTTTGCCATCCTGTGTGGGTGTGTACCAATTCTTCAGTACATCGTTCGAATTGCCAGGATCGTCCTCCTGGATTATCTGCCGCATGTGTACTTGGACGCCGCCTCTGGTGCAACTGGCGCTTATGGGGTAGTAGATCCACTTCTTGGACGTCAACGGGTCGAGGCGATTGAAGTATGGCTTCCCGGCCGTGACTTTGCACGGACCCAGATTCCCCGATGTTGCGGCATTGGCTGCTGGGGCGATCGCTAGCGGAAGTGCCGCCATGCCGAGGGAGAGAACCGCTGCTGCCATCGCCGCCCTCCGAGTGGCGCGCGTGCCTTTGGTGCCGTCGGTAGTGGAATGTGCGGTCCTTGTTGATTTAAACAATTTGACTCCTGGTTGGGAATTGATTTTCTGGTCATGCTGGGATGGGTTGCAGGTTGAGAAGCTGCCTAAACGCAACTGCTTCTCGGGGTTTCCTGCTTGGAAGCCTGAGCGGAACGTGGTTCCGTTCAGGCTTGTTACGCCGGGGTTAGGCGGCGAACAGTTCGCTCTCTGGAGCCCGTTCGGTTTCTTGTTCTGCTGCTTGCAGTGGAGCGAGTAGTAGTGATTGCTGCTCTTCTGTCAGCAGCTCGGGAAATACCAGAGCGAGCTGCGCGAGATGCAGCGCGGCAACGATGTAGTAGGTTCCAGCTATCTGCCCCATGGTCGCCAGGACCACGCACCGGACTTCGTGGACGCTTATCGTGCAGGCGTGTTCGGCTAGGGCTATCCGGGCTTCCACGTGAGCAAGGTGTTGTTGCACTTCTTGATCCTTTTCAGCAACGGCGCGTAGCTGTGGTGCTGACCATTTGCGTCCGACAACACGGTCATGACACGAAGCGGACTGGGGGGTGCCTTGGCCTTTGATGTCTATGGCTTTTGCTTGGAAGTCGTGCAGTGTTGCCGTCATTGTGGTGTCCTTGTGCGAGCGGAAGTTGCTAACTCCATTCGACCTTTCCGGGGAAGGTTCAACATCCGTGCTTGCCACTGAAAAACATTCCGTGGAGCCCTGTGCGGATCAAATACGTCATGCGATTCTTAGGACGTGCAGCGTGGATTGGAGATCCGGCGCCGTTCGCTGCGTGACGCTGGTGTGTCGAAGCGCGAGGTGGATGTTTTCTGGCTCGTGGGGGAGCGTCTGCGTAACAGGGAGATCGCCGAACGTCTGCATCTTTCAGAGCGCACCGTTGAAAGTCATGTGTCGTCCCTATTGCGCAAGCTCGGTCTGGCTGATCGGTCATCGTTGATCGACGCGGCACAACAAATGCGGGTATCCTCGGCGGCCCTTCCCTTGCCGATGCCGTTGTCCTCTTTTGTTGGCAGGAGTGAAGAAGTCTCAGAGCTGCTCGATCTGGTCCGCCGGGAGCGACTTGTAACGGTGATTGGGCCAGCAGGAGTCGGGAAGACACGATTGGCCCTGCAAGTGGCCGCCTCATCTGCCGGCGTACCAGCAATTCTGGTTGATCTGGCAACTGTTACCCCTGGAGGGAACGTGGAGCGCGTCTTTGCTGACGCCTTAGGCATGACCGCCCAGGGGGGACCGTTGCGGCCCCAGCTTCTGGAAGCGATTTCTGCAGGAGAATATTGGTTCCTGGTGGATAACTGTGAGCATGTCGCGGCAAATGCGACCTCGCTCCTGACGGCTCTGCTGACCCGCACCACGACTTTGCGCATTCTGGCCACGAGCCGCGGACCCCTGCACATCCCGGGGGAAGTGGTCTATGAGCTCATGCCGCTTGCTCTTCCAAGTCCTGTCGGTGACCACGAGGAACTTCTCAGCTCCCCTTGCGGCCGGCTGTTCGTTGACCGAGCGGGCTCGTCGGCACCCAAGTTCCGACTTACGACTGAGAATTCCAAAGACGTCGTACAACTGTGCGTCCGGCTGGAAGGGTTGCCGCTGGCCATTGAACTGGCCGCCTCAAGAATCCGCGCATTTTCGCCTCGTGAGATTCTTGATCATTTGAACGACCAGCTGGCTGCACTAAGGCAGGTCGACCAAGACACTCCTGCCCGCTACAGAACTCTGCGTGAAGCACTGCAATGGAGCTACGAGCTGCTCGATCAGAAGGAGCGAATCCTTTTCGAACGTTGCTCGATATTCCGAGCGGTCTTTGGCTATGGCACAGTGCTCGACACCCTCTGCTACCCGCCATTCCAGCCTTCAGAGGTAGCTGTCCTATTTCCTGGTTTGGTGGACAAATCCTTGATTTCCGCCAGCCGTGATGGCGAATATACGGAGTACCGCATGCTGGATAGCGTGCGGCAGTTCGCGTTCTCGCTCCTGGTGCAGCGCGGGGAAAGTGACTTTCTGCAAGGACATTACGCCCGTCATCTCTTTCACCGCGCTGCCTCTTTGCTGCAAGACCTGCAGGGCGGAGACCAGATATTCGCGCTCAAGTGGTTCAACCAGAACTGGATCGACGTGCGCTCCTGCATGGAGTGGAGCTTGGAACATGAACACCACGAGTTGGCATGGGAATTTCTGGCGGGAGTGGGAACAGGTTGGGAAATTCTTGGCGCAAAAGGCGAACTGTTCGATTGGCTGGATGTTCTACTGAAGTCCGGGGTTCCTGATGGAACGCTCGGGGTAAAGGCTGAAATCACAGCAGCAGTCCTGTTGGACTACCAGGACACGGCCCAGGCTCTGGTGCATGCGCAAAGAGCCCGCAAAGCCGCCACTGAACTGGGCGACGAAGGCAGCACTGCACTGGCCGAATGGTCACTGGGATGGGTCACGAAGTATGAAGACCAGGCCTCGGCCACGAAACACCTGCGCATAGCTGATCAACTATTCCTTCAACTGGGCGACGAATGGCACCATGCCCTGGTCCTTGAAACTTTGGGATGCGCGGAAAACGACACCGAGAGTGCTGTCGAGTTGCTGATGCAGGGCGCGCAGCTTTTCGGCGATCTTCACGATTATGTGAAACGAGCAAACTGCCTCTGGCGAATGGCAAACCGTGCGATCCGCGACGGCACGCGAGCGAACGATGCCCGTCAATGGTTGGACGAAGCCGAGCGCCTGGCCTACCGCACGGGAAACCGCCACGAGCAGCTCCACGCTGAACTATTTCGCATCAGGCTGGACCAATATCACACCCTGGATTCCGAGCATGGTCCTCGCCTTGATCAGTTACTCAACGACTTCAGAATCCTGGGCGATCAGCGCTGCATGTGCCGGTGCCTCCTCAGCCTCGGCTATGAGTCGATACACTCAGGCAACTTCCGATCCGCAGACCGGCAGCTCGCTGATTCTGTCAGACTCGCCGCGCGGCAATTCTAAACTCGCTGCAACCCTCCTAGGAGCGGCACGAACAGTAAGCGAAAAGCTGGAGGGAACAATCGTGGATGTCCCTCCAACTGACCCAGCCCTAAGCGACGTCCTTCGCACCAGCCTGGGAGGCGAAGCGTACGCCGAGGCCGTAGCGGTAGGGCGACGAACACCTATCGAGGAACTCCTCGCGTACAGGACCCCGGGCCTCCCGTTGCGACCTAGGAACTACTGATTCAGATGATTTCGTCGGTGAGCGGGTCTCTACATTTAAGGGTGCAGAAGATGAAGGTATGTGATGGAGTTGCTCCATGACCTCGCGCATCGAGGACTACGGATTCATCTCTGACCTTCACACCGGCGCCCTGATATCGCGCCGCGGCAGCATCGACTGGCTCTGCTTCCCCCGCTTTGACTCTGATTCCGTGTTCGGCGCCCTCTTGGGCACCAAAGATCATGGCCGCTGGCTCTTAGCACCCACGGACGAACATGCCTCCCTCCCAGCTCCCGCCACTGTGAACAGGACGTACCGAGACTCGACTTTCATTTTGGAGTCTCACTGGAGAACCGACGAAGGCGACGTTCTAGTGACCGATTTTATGCCGATCGGACACGCGGGCAGCTCCATCGTCCGCAGAATCGAAGGGCTTACAGGGACTGTTCGGATGCATCAAGAGCTCGAACTCAGATTCGGATACGGAAAAATCGTTCCCTGGGTTCGGCGAATACGTGACGATCATGGCGAGGCGCTACTGGCTATAGCAGGTCCCGATGCCGTACTCCTGAGAGGACCGGCTCTCCCTACAGCAGACTTCAACCGTTCCCATGTCGGCGAGTTCATCGTCGAGGCCGGTCAGGTCATGGATCTGCACCTATGCGGTTATCCCTCTCACGAAGGTGCTCCTGCTCCCATCGACATCAGTACGGCGTTGGAAGAAACGAGCGCCTACTGGAAAGGCTGGGCCAGTCATTACGTTAGCCACGGGCCCTACGGCGAGATCGTGAAGCGTTCACTTTTGGTACTGCGGGCACTTACTTACGAAAAGACAGGCGGAATCGTGGCGGCCCCCACCACATCACTTCCGGAACAATGCGGGGGCAAACGTAACTGGGACTACCGCTTCTGCTGGCTCCGTGACGCCGCCCTCACGCTCGAAGCGATGATGACCCATGGCTTCCGACGGGAAGCCCTGGTCTGGCGCAATTGGCTCCTCCGGTCAATCGCGGGTGACCCGCAGGACCTGCAAATCATGTATGGCGTAGCCGGGGAGCGGGAGCTGAGAGAGCGAGTGCTGACGCATCTGCCAGGATACGAAGGATCCTCGCCTGTTCGGGTCGGCAACGGCGCATACAAGCAGTACCAAGGCGACGTTGCAGGTGAAGTCATGCTGGCCTTGGAGAGGCTGCGCAACGATGGCGTGCACGAAGACCATTTCTCTTGGCCGCTTCAGCGCAGTTTGCTGCATTTCGTGGAGATGAGCATCACCCGCAAGGACCACGGCATCTGGGAAATGCGAGGCGAGAAGATGCACTTCACACACTCTCGCGTCATGATGTGGGCCGCTCTGGGTTGCGGAATTCGGGCGGTCGAAGAAAATGGGCTTGAAGGTCCGGCGGAGCGATGGAAGAAACTGAGGGACGTGCTCCGGGCGGAGATCATGGAACTTGGCTTCAACCGAGAAATATATTCCTTCACTCAGACCTACGGCGGCACTGAAGTCGATGCGTCGCTGCTGATCCTCCCGCAAGTTGGCTTTCTCCGCTACTCCGACGACAAAATGCTCGGAACCGTTGCCCGCCTAGAGAAGGACCTCCTCAACAACGGTCTCCTTCTGCGCTACCGGACCGAGACTTGCTCAGACGGACTTGATCCCGGGGAACATCCGTTTCTTGCGTGTTCGTTCTGGCTCGTGGAACAGTACGCCCGGACCGGCAGAGACATGGAAGCCCGGAGCCTCATGGACCGGCTGGTCAGTTACGGAAACGATCTCGGTTTGCTAAGCGAGGAGTACGACACGGACAATCAGCGGATGCTGGGCAACTACCCCCAGGCGTTTACACACTTAGCACTCATCAGAGCAGCCGACGCCCTCAACGTAGGAAATTAGATTCAGTCCCAGATCGGTTCTGGTGGTCGTCTCTTACCGGGAAAAAATCCCGGCCGCCGAGTGGCTTCGAAGTTCAACAAGAAACTTCCGTCCCGCTGCATCCTCGACTGACCAGGCGTGCTTGAGGGGTCTGGCGCACGTCGTTTACACACACGCGTCGTTTACAAACTACGGTCCGGAGACCACAATTAGTCGGATCATGGCCCCGCCGGGTGGCTGTGCGCGGAGTGGCGACCGCGGGGTTGCCCGCAGCCGATCCCAAGGAGCGTTCATGACCATCCTGAGAATGACGCCGGAAAACGAGGCGTCCGGGCTGACGGCTGCGATCTACGATGATGACCGCCGGTCCCTCGGCTACGTACCAAGCCATACGAAGGCCATGAGTCTGAATCCGGAGGCCTACATTGCATTTGAGTCTCTTATTAGTGCCATCAGGTCTTCTTTGGGCCTTCGCCGGTACGAACTGGTTACCCTGGCGGCTGCCCAGGGCATCGGCTCGACGCATTGCCGGTTGGCTCACGGGAAGAAGATGCTCAGCATCCTTGGCGAAAATGAATTGATTGCCATCGCCAGGGACTTCCACAACGCCGGACTTTCAGAGGCTGAGGTTGCGATGATGGACTACGGGCTGAAGCTCAGCACCGATCCCGCGAGCATGACGGACAGTGACGCGCAGAAACTCCGCGATTTAGGGTTCAGCGACCGGGAGATCGCCGATATTACGTTCGCGGCCGCCGCACGAAACTACATCAGTCGGGCGGTGTTGGCCATGGGCGTCGACCTGGACGTCCCCGAAGGCATTAGCGATGAGCTGCAGGACGCGCTACTGGCACCGCTGCCCCAGATGCAGCTTAAGTTGGCAGTGCCCCCGAAAAGCTCCGGCGGCAATTGAGGCAGGAACCAGAGTCGTGGTCTCCCCATGCGTTACGGGCCGATAGTTATATGCGATATGGCTCCTGTGCCATCGGAGTGATTCACGGGAATTTACGTATGGGCGAAACTGCCAGGGGGAGCCTCAGTTAGCAGTCACCCCTTCAGGATGACGTCATTTTCGCGGCAGCTGGGCCGCTACGACAGCGAATAATCGGTGATCCCGTTCTCAGTGAATAAGACTTCGTGACTTCCGGTGCAGACGGCTTCTGAAACTGACCCGTGCAGATGAGTTCTGAAATTCTGTGCAGTCGACTTCTGAAACTGACAGGCTATCCGCCGGCAGCTGACGGACCCACCACGAAATCGTAATAGTTATGGTCGGAGAAACCCCTAGAAATAGGGGAAAAAGGACTACTCATTCAGTTGAATGATTGCTAGAATAGAGGTAGAAAGTCAGCCAGACGAACCTAACTAAGAGTGATACGAAACCCAGGACTGAAAAATGACTCTCACCATCTACACCAAGCCCTCCGGATGCTTCGGCTGCACCAAGACCAAGCAGAAATTCGTTGAGGCCGGCCTGCCATTCCGTGAAGTGGACGTCACCACCAATCAGGCCGCCCTCGAGTACATCACCGAAGAACTCGGCTACTCCCAGGTCCCCGTCGTCGTCTACGACCGGGACGGCACCGAAAACCACTGGTCCGGCCTGAACCCGGGAAAAATCCAGCAGACCATCGACATCGAAACCCGCCAGGAAGGGGCAGCTTCATGACCTCCCCGAAGAACACCATCGAACGCATCCTCACCGAACAGGACATCCCGGCCACCCTGCAGGCCGACGAGGAACTCCGCGCCATCGCCCACAGCATCGCCCGCCTCGAGACCCTGCGAGAGATCTACTGCTCCCAGCTGACCGACCGGGCCAACGAACTCCTCCGCCCAAGCAACCCGCACCACCACGCCCGGAACTGAAACACCAAGGCCGTACGCCAGCCACGCCTCCTGATCATTACCGCCAATACGCAACCAGCACGAGAAGGAACGAAACCAAATGTCAGGCGAAATCACCATCACCGTCACCGGAAACCTCACCGCAGACCCCCAACTCCACCACACCGCCGCCGGGGCAGCAGTCGCGAACTTCACCATCGCCTCCACCCCCAGGACCTACGACACGCAGACCGGGGAATGGAAGGACGGCGACACCCTCTTCCTCCGCGCCACCGTCTGGCGCGAGGCGGCCGAGAACGCCGCGGCGTCCCTGGCGAAGGGAAGCCGCGTCGTCGCCACCGGCGTCCTCAAGTCCCGCACCTACGAAACCACGGCAGGGGAGAAGCGCACCGTCATCGAACTCGAGGTCGAGGAAATCGGCTTGTCCCTGCGCTACATCGCCGCCACCGCATCAACCCTGGCCGCCCGCCACGAGCCTGCAGGAGCCTCGGCCGGCGGTGGCCGGGCACCACCCGGCCGATGACTTCACCATCAGCCCGCGGGAATACGCCGATGACGACGCCTGGTTCGGCACCCGAGCCAACCCGGACGGCCGCGTCAACATCCACATCGCCGGTGTCACTGACGCTCCCGGCCTTCCAGAACGGCGTTACAGGCGTCTAGCCGGAAAGTAGTAGGAGTAGTATCGTTACTACTACTCCTACTACTTCTGTTTGTTGCCGGAGATGATGATGACGCCAAGCCCGAAAGACCGTGTCTACGCCGCCGCGGAGCGGATCAGCGCCGAGCGGCGGCCTACCGTCTCGACCGTCCGCGCCGCGGCGGGCGTGAGTAACGCGGACGCCACGCGGTACCTGAAGGAATGGTCCGAGGAACGGCAGGCCGCCGGCAGCCGGCTGGCCGCGACCCCGGCCGTCCTGCTCGAGGCCTCCGCGCGGCTGGCCGGCACGGCCTGGGCCGAAGCCTCCGCCCTGGCCGACGAACGGCACGCAGCAGAGGAAGCAGTCTGGGCGCAGGAACGCAAAGACAAGGACGCCGAGATCGCCGAGCTCGTCGCCGACCTCGACCACCTCACCGAAGAGCACGACGCCACCGTGTCCGGGCTGAGGACGCAGGTCGAGGAACTGCAGACGCAGCTGGCGGCCCTGTCCAGGGAACTGGACCAGGCCCGAGCCGCGGAACAGAAAGCCACGGCCGCGGCAGCAGACGCCGCGACAAAGCTCGCCGCCGCAACCGCCCGGGACACCGCCCTGCAGGCCGCCTACGACGCGCTGCTCGCCCGCATCACCCCACCCGGACCCGACACCATCAACCACACCCACGGCGACCACACCGCCAACACCGACGCCGCTAACCAAGACGCCGGGGATCAGGATGCCCGGGGAGACGGTAGCCGATGAGTGTGAAGAAGATTGCAGCGTTCACCCCGTACTTCACCGAGGACGAGGCCGGGCAGGTCCGTGCGGCGTTCCAGGCCGCCGGGCACCTCGAAGGGGACGCGAGCGTGTCAGACTTCATCGTCCGCGCGACCATGCGCGAAGTGAAACGCCTGCAACGCAAACACAACCAGGGCCGGGCATGGGAACCCGTCCCGGCAGGGTCGCTCCGGCGCGGACAACGAACCCGGGACGAAATCCGACAACGCGACACCAAGGACAACTGACCATGCCCCGAAAAACCACCGAACCGCCCACGGAACCGACCCCGGAACCACCGGTTCCGTCCGACCGGGAGCTGCCGCGGATGCTGTCCCTGGAACAGGTCCAAGAGGTCCTGAACATGAAGGCACCCCAGGTGTATTCGCTGGTGCGCAGCGGAGAACTTAAGGCCGCCCAATTCGGTGGACGCGGAATTTGGAGGGTTCGGGCCGACGACCTCTTGGCGTACATCGACGCCGCCTACGCCAAGACCGCCGAGCGGATCGCTTCCGGACAGATCCCGGAAGGCGAGACCGCCCCGGAAACCTGATCTGATCTGTTCCACGTGCCCGGTAAATGCTTACGCGTCTGAACAAAAACCCCAGCGCACGTCCCCGCTGAGGACGTTCCAGATGATATTCGCGGCCTAACGGGCCGGGCACTCACTTACTCAGATACTCAAGGAGTAAGTGAGTGCCCACCTCGGGCGTGAGGGTCCAGCTGCGCGGGGGCGGTCCGCCGCCACTGGCCGGTTTGAGTGCCTGGTCGGCGGCGGACCGCCATATCGCCACAGAAGCCCACACCCGCCTGGCACATGCGGCAAGCCGTGGCCTTCGCAGGACTGGGCGGGACCCGCGCGGGGCCAGAGGAAGATGCTCGCTGGGCTCGCACCCATGTGGGCGTCCACTCCGCTTCGCTCCGTGGCCGGCTGTGGGGCCAGGGCGCGCCGTCGCAGAGCTCCGGACCCCCTGGCCCTGTCTTGTCTACGACGTTTTGGCTGCTGTCCTGACGGATTGTACGTGTCCGCTCCGGCCGGTCTAGCCCCGGTTCCGCAGGCTCCCCCGGGGCCTGCGGTCCGGGAAATGTCCCTGCGGCGCTCCTTCGTCGCTGATTTCCTCCGGGAATTTCCCGCACCTTGCCCTGAGGGTAGACAGGCCTCCGTCGGCCACAGCTCCGCAAGCTTCGCCAGCAGCCAAAAACAACGGGGGAGAGGGGAAGCTGGCCGGTCACCCTTGGTCGCCCCACCCACCAACCCTTTCGGCAAAAAAGGAGCAACACCATGAATGCAGCACCCACGCTGGAAATGCTGGACCCGGCCACGCTGACGGTCGATGTCAACGTCCGTAAAGACGCCGCCCTGACCGCTGACTTCATCGCCAGCATCAAGGAGCACGGTGTGATGGAACCGGTGATCGCCCACCGCAAAGATGACGGAACCGTGCACGTGCTGATGGGACAGCGCCGCACCCGCGCCGCCGTAGAAGCAGAGCGGCCCCTGATCCCGGTGATGATCATCGAGTCCCCCGAGGAAGCCGAACGGATCGTGACGCAGGTGGTGGAGAACATCCAGCGCGCGGAACTGACCGAAGCGGACGAAGCAGACGCCTATCACCAGCTGTCGCTGATCGGTGTTTCGGCAGCCGCGATCGCGAAGAAGACCGGGCGAACCAAGACGACTGTGGAAAGCGCCTTGAAGGCCAAGTCCTCAGACGCGGGCGCCGCCGCCCTGGGCAAAGGATGGTCCATCGAGGAAGCGTTGATCATGGCCGAGTTCGAAGGCCACGAGGACGCCACGGAGGAACTCGAATCGGTCATCGTGGACGAACCCGACCAGCTCCTGCACGTCGCCCAGCAGCTGCGCGACCGCCGCGAAAGCGCCGCCGCCCTCGCCGCGCTTCGCGAGGAACTGGAAGCGCAGGGCAAGACCATCGTGGAGGACGCCGGACACTACGCCGACGACGACAACCTCCGTCACCGCCGCCAAAAGGGAGGACGGGGAACCGGCCACTGAAGACGACGCCAACGCCGTCCTGATCACCACGGACTACCGCGGTGAGCACCGGACGCACTTCGTGATCGCGGGGTGGAAGGACTTGGGCTTCGCGCCGAAGTACGAACGCTACGACGGCGGCACCAGTGTGCGGAAGGGGCCGATGAGTGACGAGCAGAAGGCCGAGCGCAAAACCCTGATTGAGAACAATAAGGCGATGTTGTCCGCGCAGGTTGTACGCCGTGAGTTTGTGACAGGCCTACTGGCGAAGAAGCAGGCACCCAAGGGCTGGCAGTACTTCACCGTCCACGCGATCACGCACCACCCGGAAACGGCCAGCGGCTACGACGGCGAGGTGGCCGCTGGCATGGCCGGGGCGAAGGTTGACGAGGCTAAGACCTGGGCGTGGAATCCGCTCCGCACGCACGTGGCGAAATCCACGGCACGTCCTGAGTTTTCGCTGATCGCACTGGTCTGCGCCGGGTATGAGAAGACGATCGCGAAGGACTCGTGGCGGTCCCCGTCCCAGACCCACAGGGACTACCTGAACCAACTGGTTCTGTGGGGCTACAAGGCATCAACTGTCGAACAGCTGATTATCGACAGCGCTGAGCCGACCGGGGAGGAAACCGCAGCGGCATAAGACACCATGGCCGGGCGGAACCCCACCGCCCGGCCATGGTTTCCCGCCGATCACCACGGCAGGGCCGGGAACCTCCCAAACGGCGGGCGGTCCGCCGCCAGGGCGAACCACGGCAGCCACTCACCAGCGGCGGACCGCCATTGTGCGCGGCCTGGCCGCATGCCTATCCAGGGGTGCCGCGCATACCAAAGCGGTGGGCAGCTGCCGCCGTTCTGGGCGCAGCGTGCAGCAGCCATCGGATGTGTTGGCGTGCCTATTCAATGCACGTTCAGGGGTGCGTTAGAGTGGACTACAGATTTCCTTTTGCCGAAGGACAAAAAAGGACCGGAATGTTCCGGTCCTTTTTTGTATGTTGTCGTGTCTCAGGCAGCCGACCGCGACCACCATTGTTTCGACAACGCGTGGTCCGAAGGGATTACTGTTCGCCGAAGGATGTGGCGTTGTCCTGGTCGGATCCCTGTTCCGACTCCGTGGAGCGCTTAGCCGTCCGCCGACGCTTTACGGCTGATGGTTCGAGACCAAGTTTCTTCAGTTCGTCTGCGCTCCATCCGTCCCGTGTTGCTTGCACGTAGGCGCGCTTATCGTCGCGTTCAGCCGCAACCAGCTGGTCACGCAATTCGTTGATGCGCTGGCGGCTCTTCACCAGGGCGGTGACGGATTCGATGCGGGAGTCCAGCAGTGCGCGGGCTTGGTTGCGTGTCTGTTCGATGTCGAGGGTAGCCATGAATCCAGACTAACGATTAGGCGACGTCGACTGGTGACTGACGCGCCCTTCGGCGCGCGATGTTCCCGCCGAGCCTGAAAGATTTCCAGCCAGGAGGCCGGCGTTTTTGGGGTCGTTGAACCAGTCGCGTAGATAGTCGTCGGAGTAGCTGATGGTTCGTGCGGTGAACTGGAAGTATTCGGGGCCGATGCCGCGCTGCCGCCACTGCCGCAGCTGCGTCGCGGAGACTCCGTATTGCCTGGCCACTGTGGTAGGTGAGATGAGAGCCAAAACTGTACCTTTCGCTTACCCTATGCCGCGTTCCTTTCGGCACGCTTGCCGAAACTGGGTCGGTGAGGGAATTGGCCAGTCGGAGTGGTCGGACCGTGGAATACCGGAGCGCAGCGGAGGATATGCCGCGAAAGCCGGCTGCGGAGACTTGCCAAGGAAGGACCGGGCAGTAGCCTCAACCAGCCGAAACGGAACGACGCAGTCGTTTGTACAAGTCAGACGCGCAGCGTCCTGCAGGGCAGTCCCCGGGAACCACTCAAAGCGCCAAATACAGGCACAGCCGGTTTTCCGGAGCAAGCTAGGTGGTTATGTGCCATAACCCGCGTGTCGATCCACCACCTGCGGCCGTTGATCGGCGACACTGAGGTGTCGGCCCGGAAATTCCGGGGCGCTGCGCTGGGCATGTGGGGGAGGGGATTCGATGTCTGAAGAGCAGAAGTCCCCGCGCCGGTTCGCCCGCCGCCGCCGGGCGAACATTGACGGTGACACCCAGTACGTGCGGGTGTCGATGTCGGAGTTCGAACGGGCGCAGCTGAAGGTCCTGGAAGAGCGGACAGGGCGCAGCCCGTCGGAGATTCTGGTCAGTGCAGCCCTGTACGCGGAAAACTCCGAATCGCTGGCTGAACGCCGGGCGATGGCAGTGGAGTTCATTGCCGCCCGCCGCTACCTTGCCGCCCTGTCGAACAATGTCAACCAGCTGGCCCGGCACGCGAACGCCACCGACGAGTTCCCGGAAGCTGCCCGCACCGTTCTGACCCGTGTCCGGGCGGTCGCTGACAGGATCAATACGATGCTGGATTCGATGGTGCGCTGATGATTCCCAACATCACCAAGGGCACCCGCATGCGCGGGCTCATCGCCTACCTTGCCGGTCCCGGGAGGGCGAACGAGCACACCGACCCGCACCTGGTCGCGGGCTCCCCGTCGATCATGGCCTGGCACAACGATGATGAACTGAACGCTGACGCCGCGCAGGCCATTGCCAAGGAACTGGACCGGGCGAGCAGTGTCCTGGGTGTCGAGATTCCAGGCGGCCACGTCTGGCACTGCTCACTGTCGCTGCGGGCCGAGGAAGGCGACCTGACCGATGAGAAATGGGCGGCCATCGCCCAGGACTTCATGGACGAGATGGGTTTCACCGAAGCCAGCGGACGGGCTCCGGCACAATGGGTGGCCATCCGTCACGGCCACAGTAAAGCAGGGAACGACCACATCCACATTGCCGCGTCCATGGTCCGCGAGGACGGCACCAAATGGAGCAGCTGGCGGGACTTCCCCCGCGCACAAACAGCGGCCCGCGGGCTCGAGAAAAAGTACGGCCTGGAAGAACTCTCACCCACCCATTCCACCCGCGGCCTGCGGCCCGGTGAACGCGAAGCATCCGCACGGCGCGGCGCACCCGAACCGGAACGCCGCTCCCTGGAACGCAAGGTCCGCGCCTGCGCCACCGCCGCCCAGGACGAAGCCGAATTCATCCGCCGGCTCCGCCGGACAGGTGCCCTGCTACGCCCCCGGTACGCGTCCGGACGCGACGACGTCGTGGTCGGCTACAGCGTGGCCGAACGCCCCCCAAAGGGTGGTCGGCCGGTCTGGTTCGGCGGGGGCCACCTCGCCAAAGACCTTGCCCTGCCCAAGCTCCGCACCGAGTGGCACGACACCCCGCAAGCGGCGACCGAAGCCGTCGCCGAATGGCAGGCAGCAGCCCGCGGACGGCGCCCGGTCAACATCGGCCGTGAAGCCCACGAACCGGACCCGCAAATGTGGGAGCACTACAGCAACGAAGTCGCACGACTGCGCGAAACCCTGCGCTCGGTCCCGCTGGATGACCACGCGACATGGGCTCACGTTGCACGCGAGACATCCGGTGCCTTCGCAGCCTGGTCCACGGCAACCGAGGCAACTCCCGGACCACTCGCGGCAGCAGCGGACGAGCTCTCCAAGACTGCACAACTGCGGCGCTACCCGGTCCGCCCCATCCGCAGCGTAGGACCGTCCGCCCGGGGAGCGTCGCTGATGCTTATGGCGGCCACTATGGGCGGCAGCGGAACCGCTGCGCAGGCCATCATGCTGCGCCAGCTGCTCAACGTCGCCAAGGCCGTCCACGACATGCACAAGGCCTCAAACGACCTTCGCAGGGCACGACAGATCAGCCACATGGTGAGGCACCAGCTGAGCCAGGTCGCCGCCGCGCTGCCAAGCACTCCCGCGCCGGCACCGGTTGGAGATAGTGAAGCCGCCGAAGCTGTACGCACGAGCACAATCGGCCAGACCCAAGGACGATCCGCCGGTTCAGTGCTGCCACCAAAGTACGAACAGGCACGCACCCACGCGATCATTCGAGGCGGGACCACCCGCCCCGACATTGAAAGATAAACACCAGGAGGGGGAACCATGAGTGAATCTGACGGCATCGAGGAAGCCATCGAAGGAATGTCCCGCATCGGACTGACCGTCGCCGGACGGCTCGGTGAGCAGCTGGCCAGGACACACGAACAGGAGCTGCGACGCGCCCAAGCGGCCGAAGAACAACAAGCCCGGGAACTGCAGGCCCGGTTCGATGCAGAGCGTGCTGCTGCCCGCGCCCAGCTCGCCCCGGTCATCGACAACCGATGGTGGGACACGGCCACCGGCCGAGACATCGAAAGGGTGCACGAAACCGCCACCGCTTGGAAGGACCACGACCCGACGGCTCTCAAGGCAGCAGAGACCATCCGTGACCAAGTGCAGCGTCGCTACGGTCTGGACGTGGACAACCTCGGTGCCGATGAGTCGTCCGTCGCCCAAGCCTTGGCAAAGGCCGAACGGGACCGCGACCAGGCGGAACAGGAACGCCGTGCCGGCCGTGACGAGACCGCCCAAGCTGTGCAGCTGCTGGCCGAGGCCGACAGTGAAGACAGGGACCGTGAACAGGACGTCACGGAAGAGAACCAACGCCCCGAGACGCTGCGGGAAGAGGCCGGCATTAAGTACGACTCAGCCGAACGTCGTCAAGAGCTTGCCGCCAGCCTGGAAGGCGTAGCCGACCCCGAGGCCGTCCAGGCGCGGCTCAGCGCAGACCAAGACCAGGGCACACCGCCCAGCGCCGCCGTGGCTAAGGCGCCGGGGCGTAGTCCGAAGGCCCGCAAGACGCGCGGAGCCAACGGCCAGACAAAGCTCCTTCAGAAGGGCATGAGCCGGTAGGCCCTTTAGGCCAGCCAGCCCAGGAAAGCGTGGTGGTCGGGGCTGACAAACTGTCCCCCGTTGGATGCTGGGCTGGCGGACGACGTCCCGGAGGAGGAGTAGGGGCGTCGGCGGGACGGAAACCCTGTGCGCTGGGCTGACCTGCGGGCTCCCCAGGGCCTACGCTAGCGTGCATGCATCCGCCGACACTGCCCTGCATAGCCGGGCCCGGCCAATCAGGCACCACGGCCCGAAGAGAAGGTCCCGGCGCTGCAGTAAGTCCCCGAAAACCAAGCGGTTCCGGCCAGTAAAGCGTCTTGCCCGCTGCGTTTCCTGACCGGGCAAGTGCAAGGCCTGGTTGCCGGCCACGTCCCCACAGGGATTCACAAGCCAGAACGGGCTATCTGCAGTCCAGCCCGTACAGACCGAGGACGTAGTTGAGGTCAGGGTCATCGCGGTGGATTTCAGCTTCGGCCTGGAGTTCAACGGGATCCGGGCCTAGCCTGTCGTCCTGGCGGCGAAGCCAATAGGCCCAGCACATGCCTCCACCATATTTTGAATGTGCCCGGACGCCGGCGGCGTAGTTTCCGTCGTCAAGGACCTGTTCGCGGAGCCACTCGGCGATGGCGGTGGTTGCTTCCCGGTCTTCCCCCGTCAGGGTGGCCAATGTGATGGCGGGGATGCCGTACGCTTCGTCCAGTTGCTGCCCGAGGTGCCGGTTCAGTGAAGCGATCGACTCGGCTGTCGTCAGGTCGATCCACCGCGTCGGGGTGTTGATGCGCAGGGTATAGATCAGGCGCCCGTCCCGCCAGTTGGCCGGCAGCCAGCCCGGGACCATATTTCCGTTTCGGGTCCAGTCATCCTGAATCAGCCTGCGGGCCTCCTCAACCGGGACTCCGAACTGGTGGGCGGCGAAGACGACAGCATCACGGAATTCTTTTCCCACCCGGGCAACTGCCAGCGTCTCCGCGTACGCGGTGCGGCGGTCTCCGGCCAGATATACCGTTGATCCGGGGGTGTCGAAACGCGACCATGATGACCGGTCAGCAGGACCAGCGGCCCGCGGGAGTGGGCTAAGAGGACCATAAGAGGATTTGGCGATCCTGTATCCGGTCACCGGTCCGTTGATGTACGCCAGTCCTGTTGTTGAGCAGACGGCCATTAACCGGAGAACCGGTCTTCGGTCATCGCTGCAGCGGCGGCCATCACGTCTTTGGCGCGCATCTCCTTGACGGCTTCGACCGGGGAGATTTCATCAAGCCAGGGGTTGGCGCCGACGAACCACAACCTGGCCACGTGCTCGCCTTCGACGCTGGCGACCGCGGTCCAGGCCCGGTGGGCGAGCTGGAGGCGGGCCTGGGCTTCCGGTCTGGGCTCCGGTCCGTCAGTGCGGGCCCACCTGTAACTGATCTTGGGATCCTTGCTGCCGGCCAGAGCAGCCACTAACGTAGCGCCGAGCGCGCTGTTCAGCTGGCGTACGATCTCCCGGATCCCTAGCCGGGCCGTTCCGCCATGTGCCGCGCCGACATCGATTGAGATACTCACGGTGCTCCACGCTCCCTTCCTGCATCCCACTGTAATACGGAACCTTCCGAAACTTCTACCAAAAAACCACTAAAAAACCACCGGCGATGGGCGGGAACCCCGTAGAGGATGGATTCTTAGACTTCGGCGCCCAGCCCGACCGGGGCAGTCGATACACGATCGCGCGCGTATCCGCCCCCGAAAGATTGGACCATGGGTTGGGGGACCTTCCGCATGCCTGTGAATGCGAACTCTGCAGGACTTCGACAACACACCGGCGACCGAGATGACGCCCTGTTCCATCAACACGGATTCGAAGAGTTGAATATCGCGGTGCGTGACCCGCTCCGTCTCCTGGGACACGATCCCGACGTCTAGAACTTGCAGTCGGGGCCGATAGTCCAAAGTACTTTGGACTATCGGCCGCGGCCCCGGAGAGAGCCTTCCCGTCGCCAGGGGCGCCACTCACGAACGACGGGCTGTTGCTTGCACCTAATCCTCCGCAACTGACTGGGTAGATGCCCTTCCACAGGCTCAAAGCACCGGCAGAGAACTGGAAGTTACTCGGGAAAGAGGTGAGGTATACGCCGGTCCCAAGGTGCCACCCTGTTTACTTGTCTCTGGTAACTCAGGAACGAGCTAAGAATATGGCGGTCGGAACGCCATTCCCAGCTATTGGCGGATAACCACGTCCTCAACCACGCATGGTATTTCACTGATAAAGTTTTGGTATGGCACGCAAAACAGTAATTATCCTCGAAGATGATCTTGACGGTTCTGAGGCCAGTGAGGAGGTGCAATTCGCCATCGACGGCACAGAATATGAGATCGATCTGAACGAAGAACATGCAGATGAACTTCGCCAGGCACTCGGCCGGTTTGCCAACGCCGCACGCAAGTCATCCGGCGGGCGCGGCCGACCGACTGGCCGCAGGGCACCGGCTGGCGGCATCGATGCTAAAGCTATTCGGCAATGGGCGCTGGATAAGGGGCTTCAGGTTAATTCCCGTGGCCGTATCCAGGCAGATATCGTCGAACAGTACCAGGCCGCCCACTGAACATGATGACTGCTAATACGCTGATTATCCGCGGACGCACCTAGTATGGGCATCACCAACAACTGCACTTTAACTAATTATTCGCGGCCATAATCATAGCCGCACTCGATTCTGAATGCTTTATGTGCTGATACTCACGGAACATTTCGCTCGGAACAGGGCTTCAAACATAGGCTGAAATATCGGCTATTTCCAGCAGCCAAGACGCCGTCGGCAACTGCTGACGGGCTCTTAAGTTACTAGCTGCAAGCCCGGAACTAAGATGGACCGGCAGGCAAACGAACATGGGGGAGCAGAATTCTCGGCAGGCTCGCAGTCGAACTGCGCGCGGAGTTCCCGCACATGAAATGATTCTCCTGGACCAATCAGTACAACATGCGGGCCTTCGCCGCGGCCTGGAGAGCGGCCCGGAACCAATTGTCCAGACACGGTCTGGACAATTGAGCTGGAGCCACCACGTCACTCTTCTGACCAAGCTCAATGGCCACGAACTCTGCAGGTGGTAGGCCTCAAAAGCCGTCGAACATGGCTGGTCGGTGGCCGTGCTGGAGCATCAGATCCTCAGCAGCCTGCACGCCGGCACGGGTGCAGCCCGAACAACCTTGAGGCGCGGCCGGCCGGCGAGGGCAGTGCCTTGGCATGGGCAATCGCCAAAGACCCCTTGGTGCTCGACTTTTTGGGTCTGACCCAAGAGGCCGAGGAACTTGCCATCGAGGAGGCCATCACCCTGGGCATGTCTCAAACCTTGGCGGAGTTCGGGTGAGGAGTCGAAGGCGAAGAGTCATATGCGCTGTTATCGGCGGTCTTCGTTTCTTTGGTGCCGGCGTTAGAGCTCGCGCAGGTAGCACAGCATCCGGCAGTCCGTGCCCGGCTGGAGGTTGGTGAAGCCGTGGCGTTCGTAAAAGCGGCGGGTGTCTTTATCAACCTCATCGACGTTGATGTGCATCTCCGCTCCGCCGCGCTCACGGACCTCCTGCACCGCCCTTGTCAGCAAAGCCGTGCCGACGCCCTGGCCGCGCAGGCCGGGCTGGACGTAGAGTTCCTCGAGCTGGGCCAGGGCTCCGTCGTAGTACGGGGTGGGCCTCAGGGTCAGGAATGCTAAACCGGTTGGAGCTGCCGGGGTCCCGGAGAGAAGGACAAGCATGTCAGTGCGGGCCAGGAGGAACTTGAACCGGGCGGCAAATTCCTCGGCGCTTGGACCAGGTGTTTCAAACTCAGTGTTGAACTCGTAGAGCAGGCGCCCGACCACGCCCGCCTCCCCGGTGGATGCAATGAAGACGTCTACGGCGGCCATGGGCCCATTCTGCGGGCAGGTTTCTACATCCGGAAGGCCCTGACAGCGGCACAGGGTGGCGGAGTAGGGGAATTCTGTCTGCGGCTATCGCTGGACCGGGGCGCAGGCTAGTCTCGCCGTATGAAACCGCTGATCCTCCTGGACATTGAGGGAGTGCTTAATCCTGTAGCGCATCCGAACGACGACGGCGAGAGTTCCGAGCGGTCATTGCCGGCGGCGAAGGCGTCGCTGGTCCGGAGGCTCGCCAAATGCGGACAGATCGCGTGGGTGTCGACATCACCCGAGGACCTGACCGAGGAGCTGGAGTCGCAACTGCAGCTCGAGACGGAACCCGTGCGCGTGGAGTTGGAGACGCGTGAGAGCGACGTCGAGGAGCCCACACCGAAGCTGCGGGCGGTGACCGAGTGGCTTGCCCGGAAGGACGCTGACGGAGAGGCCGGTTGGGACGCGCTCGTGTGGATCGATGACGTGCTCGGCCCGGACGCACACGAGTGGGCGGACGGATTCGGCCAGCCGGTACACCTGGAGAAGACGTCGCCGGAGGAGGGGCTGACCAAAGAGCAGGTCGCGTCTGTCGAGTCATTCGTGGATGGCATCTGACCGGCCCCGGTTTCGTATTTCATGCCGCTTTTAAATGAATCCGCGCCCGCGGCCGTGTTCAGCGTTAATGGTCTGAAGCAAGGGTAGCCGCGAGTGAATTCCGGGGAGGCGAAGATCGGGTACGCCTTGGTGCACGTGGCCCCGCCCATGCTTGCTCTGTGTAGACGCGTAACCGTGCGGAAGGGAAAACAGGTACCACCCATGCATGCCGTACGCCCCGTTCGGGAGTTAAATCAGAGTGGGCGGAAGTCGTGTTGAAGCCCATCCGGTAACTCAGGTTGTCCGGAGTGAGACGGGGCCGGCGACGTGAGTGCCCTCTGAGACCGGGGCATCTCCCCCCAGCCGTCGCCGGCCCTGCACACAGATCAGGACCGAGGGACCACCCTGCTGCGCCCAGCTGGGGCGATGGGACCATGAGTTACGTGAAGGACAGGCAGCTACCGAAAACACCCCCGCCATCCCCGAGCGGCCTAGGGAATCACGAGCAACCCGCTTATGGATGGGGGAAACCAGTGGATCGTCCGTCGCCGATAAAGGACTGACGAAGCCGCCTAGATTCACGGTTGTCTTTGGTCTCCAACCTGACACCCGAACTTCCGGCTACAAGTGTCAGGTTAGGGTCTGAGGCTTTCGAGAGCGGGCGTCAGGAAATGGGATTTCAGTTCCTATTCTGACGCTTTCCGGGTGGTGGTCTGACGTCAGGTTGGGGTGTACATCAGTCGGATGCATAGAAATAGTGAGGAACGGCGGTTTAAAGCCGCCGCTCCTCACTTGCCCTTCACCCGCTAGTTGCGGAAGAGGAACGGATGAAGAGCACCGTCAACCCAAAAGTGCCACGATTTAGGTTGACGGACGGGGAGAAAAATGGGCCTCTTTCGGAGATTAGCTGGTGTAGGGGTCGGCGATGCCGATGTACTGCGTGGTGGTGTATTCGGCGATGCCTTCGGTGCCGCCTTCGCGGCCGAGGCCGGACTGCTTGATGCCGCCGAAGGGTGCTGCGGCGTTGGAGATGACTCCGGCGTTGAAGCCGACCATCCCGAATTCGATCTGTTCGGCCACGCGCAGGAGGCGGTTGAAGTCACGGCTGTAGAGGTAGGACGCGAGGCCGTACTCGGAGGCGTTGGCGAGCCGGACCGCTTCCTCTTCGGTGGCGAAGGTGGCGACCGGGGCGACGGGGCCGAAGATTTCCTGGCCCAGGATCGCCGCGTCGTTGGGCACGTCGGCGAGGACAGTGGGCTGGTAGAAGTACCCCGGACCGTCCACCGGGGCGCCGCCCGTGACGGCTACCGCTCCGGCGTCGACGGCGGCGCTCACGAGGGCGTGCACGTCGTCGCGGGCGCCGGCGTCGATGAGGGGGCCTACCTGGGTTGCTGGGTGGGTGCCGCGGCCGGTGGTCAGGGCACCCATCGCGGCGGCGAACTTGCGGGTGAACTCCTGCGCGACGGACTCATGGACGAGGAACCGGTTGGCCGCAGTGCAGGCCTCGCCCATGTTCCGCATCTTCGCCGCCATCGCCCCTTCAACCGCGGCGTCGAGATCGGCGTCCTCAAAGACGATAAAGGGTGCGTTCCCGCCGAGCTCCATGGAGGTCCGCAGGACGTTCTGTGCCGCGTCGGCCATGAGCCGCTTGCCGACCGGGGTGGACCCGGTAAAGGAGACCTTCCGCAGCCGGGAGTCGGCCAGCAACGGCCCGGAAATCCCGGAAGCGGACGAGGATGCGACGACGTTGAGGACGCCGGCGGGCAGGCCGGCGTCGAGCATGGTCTGGGCGAAGTACTGGGCCGTCAAAGGTGTGAGTTTGGCGGGCTTCAAAACCATGGTGCAGCCGGCTGCAACGGCGGGGGCTACTTTGCGGGTGGCCATGGCGAGCGGGAAGTTCCACGGGGTGATGAGCAGGCAGGGTCCGACGGGTTTGTGCTGGACGAGGATCTTGTTCTTGCCCTCGGGGGTGGTGAGGTAGCGGCCGTAGTCGCGGACGGTTTCCTCGGAGAACCAGCGCAGGAACTCCGCCCCGTAGGTGACCTCGCCGTGGGCTTCGGCCAGCGGCTTGCCCATCTCCAGCGTCATCAGCAGCGCGAAATCCTCGGCGCGTTCGGTGACCAGGTCGAAGGCGCGGCGCAGGATCTCGGCACGGGTCCGCGGTGCGGTGCGGGCCCAGGAGGCCTGGGCGGCTTCGGCCGCGTCGAGTGCAGCGATCGCGTCCTCGCTGGTGGCGGAAGCGAGGGTGGCGAGGACCTTCCCGGTGGCGGGGTCGTGGACGTCGAACGTGCCGCCGTCGGACGCGTCCCGCCACTCACCACCAATCAACAAACCTGTTGGGACCGACGTGAGGAGGGACGCCTCGCGCTCGGGGGAGACGGCAGGGGAAAGGGCAGGGGCAAGAGACATGGTGCTCCTTTTGGAAGGGTCGCGAACCGGTTGAGCCTGTCTGGTCGACTGGCTCAACCACCGGGCTATGGTTCGGCGGATAACCGCCGGTCTTGCGGATGGTTTACGTCTGGGGCGTCCGGATCTTGTTGAGGTCGCTTTGGGTGACCGACCGGGTGCGGTCGAAGCGGGGGTCGTTCCGAAGTTCCTTGACCAGGCCCACGCCGAGGAGGGCGACGATCACGGTGAAGGGCAGGGCCGAGAGCATGGCCGCCTGCTGCAGGGCGCCCAGGCCGCCGACGATGAGGAGCACCACTGCGCACAGGCCGGTCAGCAGTCCCCAAGTGGTCAGGACGGGCTTGGTTGGATTCAGTGTTCCGCGGGAAGACATCATGCTCAGGACGAAGGTGTTCGCGTCTGCGCCGGAGACGAAGTACATCACCACCAGGATGATTGCCACGATGGAGGTGAGGCCGGACAGCGGAAGCTCAGCGAGGGTGGCGAAGAAGGCGGAGTTGACGTCGTCGAGGGCCGCGGCCCCGATCTTGCCGCCGTTTTCCATGTCGAACTTGATGGCCGTGCCGCCGAAGATGGTGAACCAGACGAAGAACACGACGCTGGGGACGATCATGACGCCGGCGACGAATTCGCGGATGGTTCGTCCCTTGGAGATCTTGGCGAGGAATACGCCAACGAAGGCACCCCAGCTCAGCCACCACGCCATCATGAAGTAGGTCCACCACTGCATCCACTGGACGTCCTCCGGTGTGCCGGGCGTCAGCAGGCTGACGGCGAAGAAGTCGCTGAGGTATGTGCCCAGGGAGCGGAAGAAGAGGTTGGAGATGAAGTTGGTGGGCCCGGTGAACAGCACATACAGTCCGAGCCCGACGGACAGGACCATGGTTCCCTGGCTGAGGTACTTGACGCCGCGGTGGACGCCGGACAGGGCCGACAGGGTGAAGATCACTGTGATGACGGCGATGATGAGGATCTGCCCCAGCAGGCTGGAAGGAATGCCGAACACACGGTTTACTCCTTCGCCGATTTGCGAGGCGCCGAGGCCCAGGGACGTGGTGGTCCCGAACAGTGTGGCGATGATGGCAAAGACGTCGATCATCTTGCCGAACCAGCCGTCCACGAGCTTGCCGAAAATCGGGCGGAGCATCGGGGACACCAGTCCGGGGTTGTTGCGGCAGTGCGTGGAGTAAGCGATCGCAAGGCCGAAGACCCCGAAGACTGCCCATGCGTGCGGGCCCCAGTCGAAGTAGGAGAACTGCATGGCGCGGACCGCGGCGTCCATGGTGCCGGCCTGGGCGAGGCCGTGCGGCGGGGAAGCGAAGTGGGAGATGGGTTCGGCGACGCCGTAGCTGATGAGCCCGATTCCCATGACTGCTGAGAGGATCATTGCCAGCCATGCCCAGGTGCTGAACTCAGGTTTCGCGTCCTGGGCGCCGAGGCGGATGCGTCCGAACCGGCTGATGGCGATGTAGATGAGCAGTCCGATGCAGCCGAGGGTGACCACCAGGTAGCTCCAGCCGACGCTCTGAGCTACCCAGTCCATGGCCGCAGTCATCACGGCGCTGAGGCTTGTGGGGGAGAGGGAAGCCCAGGCTGTGAAGGCGCCGATGAGTCCGACGGATGTCCAGAAGACGGCCCCGGGCCTGTTGCGCAGGCGGTCCGCCTCTTCCAGGGGTGTTTCGGTTATTGGTCGGTTGCCGTTGGGAGAGGTAAGGATGGTTGGGCTGTCGCCCGTGCCTGGGCTTTTCGTTTCCATCAGGTCCTCGGCATTTTGTGTGTGGGTCATGGGGTACTCCAGATGCAACGCTGCATGGGGTCGAAGTTGGTGATTCCCGGGTGGGGGGACCCCGGGTGCCTGGCCGGCCGCTGCTGGGCGGGTCAGGACGCTGATGGCACCTGAGGGTCAGAGTTCCTCGAGCTGCGCACCGTCGAAGAAGTGGCCTGCCTTGTAGATCATCGGGTTCACGTCGGCGACTTCGGCGTGCCGGACCCGGCCGACGAAGATCGTGTGGGTTTTGGCCTGGAAGCGTTCCTTGATTTCCGCCTCCAGTGATGCTGCTGATCCGTCGATGAGCGGTACGCCGTTGGGGCCGGCGTGCCATTGCAGGTCTGCGAACTTGTCCGGTGTCTTCGAGGCGAAGGTCTTAACCGTCCCAAGCTGATTGTTGCTGAGGATGTTGATGCCGAAGTGGGATGACTGGAACAGGGCGGGATAGGTCGACGACGTTTTTTGGACGCAGACGAGAACGAGCGGGGGGTCAAGGGAGATCGAGGCGTAGGAGTTGGCGGCAAGGCCCCTTGGGTTGCCGTCTTCATCAACAGTGGTCACCACGGTCACGCCGGTGATGAACTGCCGGTTGAATCCCTTCATGATGTCCTGCGGCAGGTTGCCGGACAGGTTATCGACGACGACTTCCCCAGTTTCTTCTTCCTCGAAGGCGGAGCCGAGGGACGGGATGCCCACGTGGGCGAGGAGTTCGACGGCGTCCCAGGTCACCTGTTCGTGGGCGATGCGCCCGTCCCGGAGAGTCAGGGCATTGGAGCCGCGGGTTTCCACGACGCGGCCTGTGGGCGGGACGCCCCGAAGGGGGTGGGTGAAGGTTCCGGTCGACTTCCAGAAGATGGCCATGTCGTAACCGCTGGCGATGACCTTCTCGATGCGGGTGGTCAGATCGGGAAAAGCGGCCCGCACATCGAGGATTTCCTGCTGCAGCTCCTTCAGTCCGGACACCTTTTTCGTGCCGGTGCTCTCACGCTGGTAGTCGGCGGTGACGATCGCGTCGAATGCGGTGACGTCACCTTCGTCCCAGGCTGCGGTCCAGGCGGCGGTCACGGCGTCATTGAGTGTTTGTTGCATGCCACAACCGTAGAACCGCGATGTGATCCCCGTCAATAGGAGAAAGAAAATTCCCGGTAAACCGCGGAATATAGTGAGGACCTTGACGGCCGTCTTGTATGCAACGTAGTTTTGATGCATGCAAGAAGTTACTCAGTTGCGAAAGGGCGCTCAGGCGTCCGCGACCCAGATCAGCCTGCTGGACAAGCTGCGGAAGCTGGTCCTCAGCGGCGAATACCCGCCTGGCGCGCCTTTGCCGGAATTGTTCCTTGCCGAGGAGTTCGAGGTGAGCAGGACGCCGGTACGTGAGGCGCTCAAGCAGCTGGAAAACGAGGGCCTGGTGGAGATCAGGCCCAAGGTAGGGACCTTTGTCCGGATCCCGACGCGCCGTGAGATCGTTGAGCTCTTCCAATTGAAGGAAAGCCTCGAGGGACTGGCCGCCGGCCTGCTTGCCCGGCGCGGTCCTGTGCCGGAACTGGAGATCCTCAAACGCAACATCGAGGAATCAGAGCGTGCCGATCGGCGTGCCGACACCGCCAAATACGCCGAGCTCGTCCACGAGTTCCACTGGACGATCGTCGAGGGCTCGAACAACTCAAAGCTCGTCGAGCACTACGGGCGCCTGATGAACCAACTCGCGTACCACCGGATTGTGCTCGCGACGGTTGAGCGTCCCGCCCGCATGCGCGCCTCCATCCGCGAACACCAGTCGGTGGTCGACGCCCTCCTGGAAAAGGATCCCGTTGGTGCCGAACTCGCCATGCGCGGCCACGTCAATGCCTCAAGCCTCGCAGCGGCGCGAGGCGCAGACGCCGGTTCTGTCACCGGCGCTGAAAAAGAAGCTTAGCCACCGAAAGGAACCCCATGTCTGCCACTAACTACCCAAAGAAGGGTTGAACCGTGTCCGAAACCATCACCCCTGTCGCCGAGCGCACCAACCCGGCGTCCGTCATCGAAGAACTCGCCCGCGAAGTTGGCGTTCGTAAGGTTTTCGTGCTGACGGAAGAAATCCTGCGCGACGGCTCCGGCGCCCTGACCACCAGCGTGACCAGGGCTGCCGCAGCGGCCGTCATCCGCAACCCGTGGAGCGGCTCGAGTGTTTCCACTGACCTCGCACCCGAAACCGAACGCATCGCTCCCGTGCTCGCGAAAATCCTCACCGACCGCCTCACGGCGGCCCTGGGAGGTGCCGGAGAGATCGAGGCATTCGGCAAATCCGCCGTTGTCGGTTTGAAGGGCGAGGTTGAGCACGCCGCAGCACTGATCCACACACCCTACTTCGGAAACCTGGTCCGCGAGTTCCTCGAAGGCACATCAATTCTGTCCTTCTCCGATGACCGGGCAGAGCCCGGAACCACGATCGCCGTGCCGATGTGGCACAAGGAAGCCGCCTCCACACGAAGCCACTACCAGACCCTGACGCTGAACCTGAGCGATGCGCCCCACCCTGACGAGATAGTTGTCGTCGCCGCCGCCTCAACCGGTTCGCGCCCGCATCCCCGCATCGGTGACCGAACCACCGACCGCCCCGTAACCGCTGAAATCCTGGAGGGAATCCTGCCGTGAAAATCCGCAAAATCGTTACACTGTCCGAAGAAATCCTGACCGAGGGCGGCCGCCCCGTAACCCCCGGGGCCCGGGTCGCGATCGCCGTTGCAGTCGTGGAAAACCCGTGGGCCGGCCAGGGCTTTGTCGAGGACCTCACCGAAGGCATCGATGCCACCGCCTCCGACCTCGGCGCGCTCCTCGCCCCCAAAGTCATCGAGGTGCTCGGCGCTCCCGTAGAGGCTTACGGCAAGGCCGCCATCGTCGGGATTGAAGGCGAGGTCGAGCACGGCTCGGCGCTGATCCACACACTGAAGTTCGGCGACCACTACCGCAAGGCCGCTTCCGCAACCACGCTGCTGCCCGCCGTCGAAAAGCGCGCACCCGCCGGCACGGTCTTCGACATCCCCATGAAGCACATCACGGACGCCACCATCCGCTCGCACCACCAGAGCGTCGAGGTCCGGGTGGCCGACGCACCCCACCCCGGTGAGATCCTCATCGCCCTGGCCGCGTCCGCGCAGGGCCGGCCGCAGGAGCGCCTGGCGCCCCTGTCCACGGAGCAATGACCCAAGTGCCTGAAACCCCCGTTGCCCTCCTGCACGGCGTCGGCCTGGACGCCAGCATGTGGGCGCCGGTTAGGGATGCCCTCAAGCGTGACTCAGTGGCCATCGACCTGCCGGGCCACGGACGCCAGCCAGCCCTGGCGGAACCAACCACCCTGGCTGAACTGGCCGAAGACGTGCTGGCCCGCCTCCCGGAGCGAAGCCACTTGGTGGGCTTTTCGCTCGGAGCACTGATCGCGCAGTACATCGCCAGGTTCCACCCCGACCGGATCGCGACTATGACCTGCGTGAACTCTGTGTGCCGGCGCACGGAGGACGAATCAAAGGCGGTCCTCAAGCGGCTGGAGGCGGCAGAGTCGGATTTCCCGGCCACCGTCAAAGCGTCCATCGACCGCTGGTACACCGGCACGTCCGTGCCTGAAAGTGTTGTGGAAGCAACGCGCCGCACCCTAGAAGCGAACGACGTCGAATCCTTTGTGCACGCCTACCGCGTGTTCGCGGTCGGTGACGCGGCCATCGGTCCGGAGCTTCGCAGCATCCAGGTTCCCACCCTCGCTGTCACCGGTGAGCTGGACCCCGGATCAACACCGGACATGACCCGGCGCCTGGCAGCAGCGATCCCTGGTGCCAAGAGCCTCGTGGTTCCTGGCGCACGGCACATGCTGCCGGTTCAGAACGCTGACGTCCTGGCTGGGGCAATCAATGACTTCATCCAAGAATCCGAAGGAGAACGGGCATGACGCTCCGACTTGACCACTTCATCGGGGGTACCTGGTCTGCTCCCGCCGGCGGGGAATACTTCCCCAGCACCAACCCGGCAACGCTCGAGCTGCTGTATGAAGCGGCACGGGGTACCGAAGAGGACGTCCGCCGCGCCGTGGCAGCAGCCAAGGAGGCGTTCGAATCCCCGTTGTGGCGCGACCTCACCGCCACCAAGCGCGGCCACCTCCTCCGCCGCCTTGGGGACCTGATCGGCGAGCACGCCGAGGAACTCGCCGAGCTGGAAACCCTGGACAACGGCAAGCTGCTGCGCGAGATGCGCGGCCAGCTGGCCTCCCTGCCCGAGTACCTCTACTACTACGCCGGGCTCGCGGACAAGGTCCAGGGAAGCCAGATCCCCACCACCTCGATCACCATGCTGAACTACACCCAGCGCGAACCCCTCGGCGTCGTCGGTGCCATCACCCCCTGGAACTCGCCCCTGACGCTGACCGCCTCCAAGCTTGCCCCGGCCCTGGCCGCGGGCAACACCGTGGTCATCAAGCCCAGCGAATACACCTCGCGGACCATCCTGCGGGTCGCCGAGCTGGCCTCCCAGGCAGGGCTCCCGGACGGTGTCGTGAACGTCGTTACCGGTTTCGGGCAGGAAGCCGGGGCAGCGCTGGTAAGCCACCGCGACCTGGCAAAGATCTCCTTCACCGGTTCCACGGCGACCGGTGCCCGCATTGCCGCGGAGACGGCGTCGCGTTTCATCGGTTCAACGCTTGAGCTTGGCGGCAAGAGCCCCAACATCGTGTTCGAGGACGCCGACGTGTCCAACGCTGCGATGGGCGTCATCGCCGGGATCTTCGCTGCAGCGGGTCAGACCTGCATCGCCGGCAGCCGCGTCTTCGCCCACCGCAGCGTCTATGACGAACTCGTCGAACGCGTCGCCGAGCGCGCGGCATCGATCATCATCGGTGACCCGCGGCTGGCCACCACCGAGCTCGGCCCCCTCGCCTTCGGCGCCCAGCTGGACAAAGTGAGCTCCTACGTGGAGATCGGTGTCAGCGAGGGCGCGACAGTCCGGACCGGAGGCAAGCGCCCCGACATCGAACTCCCCGGCTACTTCTTCGCACCCACCGTCCTGACCGACGTCGACAACACCATGCGCGTCGTACGGGAAGAGATCTTTGGGCCGGTTGCCGCGATCATGCCCTTCGACTCCGAGGACGAGGTTGTCGGTCTGGCCAACGACACCGAGTACGGGCTCGCTGCCGGTATCTGGACGCAGAACCTGGCCCGGGCCCACAGAATGGCACGCCGGCTGGAAGCAGGCACGGTGTGGGTCAACACCTACCGCGCCATGTCCCCCATGTCCCCAAGGCAGGGGTTCAAGAACTCGGGCGTGGGCATCGAGCACGGACTCGAGTCCATGCACGAATACACCCGGCTCAAGAGCGTCTGGATCAACACCGACGAAGGTCCCGTCTCCGACCCGTTCGTCCTTCGCAGCTAAGGAGCTGACCCAATGCCTCTTATCGAAGTGTCCATCGCCCGGGGCCGGAGCCCCGAGCAGCTCCGCTCGCTCATCAACGAGCTGCACCTGGCCGCAGAAAAGGCTGTGGGGGCTGTATCTGAAAACACCACCGTCATCGTCCGCGAAGTCGAACACGAGCACTGGTCCCGCGGCAACCAAACCATCGCCGAACGCAACGCGGCTGCCACCTAGGCAGGCTGTAGCCACAAATTTACGCGCAGGCGAACATCGCCGCAGAACGAAGGAGTAACAATGCGCTTTTCCCTCTTCGTCCACATGGAACGATGGGACGATTCCGTCTCCTACCAGGAATGCTTCGAGAACCTGACGGAACTTACCCTCATCGCGGAGGCCGGCGGCTTCAGTACCGTCTGGATCGGCGAGCACCACTCCATGGAATACACCATCTCACCGAGCCCCATGCCCCAGCTGGCCTACCTGGCGGCGCGGACCTCGAAAATTCGCCTCGGCGCGGGAACCATCATCGCGCCCTTCTGGAACCCGCTCCGGGTAGCGGGGGAGTGCGCGCTCCTGGACGTCATCAGCAACGGCCGGATGGAAGTGGGCCTGGCCCGCGGCGCCTACCAGTTCGAATTTGACCGGATGATGGGCGGAATGTCCGCGGTCGACGGCGGCAAGCACCTCCGCGAGCTCGTCCCGGCAGTCCGCGCCCTCTGGGAAGGCGACTATGAGCACAACGGGGAGGTGTGGCAGTTCCCCACCTCCACCAGCATCCCCAAGCCCGTCCAAAAGCCGAACCCGCCGATGTGGATCGCCGCCCGCGACATCTCCTCGCACGAGTTCGCCGTCGCCAATGGCTGCAACGTCATGGTCACGCCCCTGATGAAGGGCGACGAAGAGGTCGAGGACCTGGCACGGAAGTTCGACACCGCCGTGGAGAAAAACCCCGGTGTGCCCCGCCCCGACCTCATGGTCCTGCGGCACACGCACGTCCATTCCGCGGACGAGCCCGAGGGCTGGCGCCGGCCTGCCGAAGGCATCAACAAGTTCTACCGCACGTTCGACGCCTGGTTCGGCAACAAGACCACTCCGGTGAACGGTTTCCTCGAGCCCAGCCCTGAAGAGAAGTTCGCCGAAAGGCCCGAGTTCACCCCGGAGTCCCTCCACAAGACTGCCATGATCGGCACGCCCGCTGAAGTCATCGAACGCCTCCGTCGCTACGAAGAACTCGGGGTCACCGAATTCAGCGTCTGGTCCGACAACAGCCTCACCCACGAGGAAAAGAAGCGCTCACTGGAACTCTTCATCGAGCACGTCGTACCTGCTTTCCAGGAGCAGCCCGCCGCTGCGGCACGATAGATCCTCCTTCAACGGACGTTGAATAGGCGGCCGACCCACTGCTTGGGCCGGTCGCCTTTCTGCACCACACCGTGTTTCAGCGGCTTCAGTTGGCTGCGTCCGGCTAGTACACCGGCCCCCACAAGGACGCAGTAGAGGCATCCATCGAAAAGTACAGCCCCCGACCGGAGGAAGAGGCAGTGCCGGCCGCTGCCGCCGCTGCTGCCAATCCCTGGGTAACCGGGTAGGAGACTCCATCATGTCCATCAATATCGGCCGCTTCAGTGAAGCCCCCGGACCCGTGGCAGAAGAACCGGCTGCTACGGCCCGTGAAGACCAAAAACCGCGGGAACTGGTCTACGGCTCAGCCGAGGAGTTCCTGCACGAACAACTCCTGCCCACGTACGTCCGGGACCTTGACGGGCGCGCCGCAAGATGGTGCATCGAGTCGTACTTCCACCCCGAAGCCGTCTCCCGTATAGAAGCGCTGTGGCGGGCCTGGGAACATCTCAGGCTAGACGGAGCCACAGGCATCAGTGTCTGGTGGCGGGATCACGCAGACCACCACATGAACGTGCTCCTGGACGCGCGGCCCGTTCTACAAATGCGACATGCAAAAACACCGGGACCCCGAACACCTCGAGCCACAACGCGCACCGGCAGGATGGTTCCCTGATGTACGGCTCCAGGGCTAAGTGATGAGATGCCAGTGGGGGCGGTCCAATGGGACCGCACCTACCTTTGAGGTGTCAGGTTGAGCTTCTGAGACTTCGGCTGCGAGGTGTCAATAAACCAGGTGTGACTGTTAACGGGGAGTGGCGCTCAAGTCGCAGTTCAACTTGGCGGTTTTCACACTGTCGGCCAGGTTGACTGAGCTCTTTGGCGGACCGGGACGCTGTTAGTCCTTGAGAGCTCGGGACCGTCTATGAAAGGTCGCTCGAGACATTCCGAAATCGCGGGCAACCTGCGCGGCAGGTTGCCCGCCTTGGACCAAGCGGACAGCGCTTCGAATCTGGCGGTCAGTCACCCGGCGGGGTCGGGCACCCAGGGCCCTTCCGGCTTCTCTGCGTTTGCTGATGGAATCAGTGACGCGTTCGCGTTTGATCTCGTGTTCCATTTGCGCGAGAGCGGCCATGATCGTGAAAAGCATCGACCCCATGGGTGTTGCCGTGTCGACGTCACCCCCGCCGAGGTTCAATACAGGCAGTCCGGCGCCTCGACCGCGGAGTTCTTCGGCGAAGGCAAGCATGTTTTGGGTGGACCGCCCAAGCCGGTCCAGCGTCGTGATAACGAGGGTGTCTCCGTCAATCAGCGCGTCGAGTGCCTCGAACTGAGGTCGTGAGGCGTGTGCTCCCGATACACCCCGACAACGTAGAGGTCCTCGCGGCGGACGCCAGAAGGTCCGCTTGCTGCCGGTCCGTGGACTGCTGCCGCGTGGAAAGGCGGCCATCGGGAGGTGGGGCGGCTGGAGCGGGGAGCCCCGGCCCGGGCCACACGGCAACAGGTAGGGACTCCCCGGACAGGGCGGCTCTTGGGGGAAAGCCGCACCGCCAGCGATAAACCTACCGTGCATGACAGGACGTCGTTTGCTCCAGACAGGGATTCCAGTCATTCTTGAGCCAATCTTGAGCGTGGCCTCATGGTGTCCGGTAAAAGACTCTCAGTACGGCTCCGCTGCCATGCACGAGCCACCGACCAATGGCGGGTCGGATATCCAGGCCGGACCCGGAGGCCCGGGCAGCGACGGTTTCCGTCTGGATGATCCAGGCTGGCCAAACCCAGAGAGGGACGGCCGAGCAGGTATCCCTGCCCGGCCCTCATCCCTGATTGTATGACGGCCGCGAGTTCCTTCTCGGTTTCGATGCCTTCGGGGGCCAGGACGGCCCCGATTTCCCAGGCCACCGCTTGGAAAGGGACATCAACCGATCAAGATGGCGAGGCCGCTGAGCTACACGTGTTTTACCGCCCGGCCAAAAACAAAAGGAGCCGGTATCAGCCAAAGTCCGGGTGGTATACCGCTGGCGCAGCAGAATTTCCTTGCCAGCGGCGTATCGGCAGGGCAGATCCCCTCACCACTGAAGCTGGGAGGAGTACAAGAAGGAATTCCGGGGCGCTGCCGACGAGGCCAGGGCATACGCCTTTCTCGCCTCCGCTATTTCAAATGGACGGTGGTTAACCGTCAATTACTCGTTCTAGCGGCAGGGGGTGGATTGGGAACAGCCTTGGCGTCGTGGGCAACTTGGGGATCAGATAAAACGGGTCAGTATGCGGCACTTCTGTCAGCCGTGCTTAGCGTCTTCGGCCTGCGCTTCTCGCTAGTCAGCGATCAAGTGTGGGAGGAGCGCGCTACAGCCTACCGTGAGTTTGCCGAAGCGGAAGAAGTAGACCCCGGCGAAGCGCTCTTATCCGGTTCTTGGGTGGAAAACGCAAGTGGATAGACCGTTTCCAGCGGTAGACCGATGTGGAGGCAGTCGATGTCGACGATGTGCCGTCATGCGCGTCGCGCTTCAGGCCAGAAGCGACTGCTCCGGGTTCATCCGGGCGGTTGATTTTCGCGTTACAACCTGCGGATCGGACGGGATGATCAGATCCGCCGGAAGCCCACCGTTGAGCTGGTCGCAGAGGGCATTGACGGCTGTTCTTCCGAGTTCTACCAGAGGCATCGCGATTGTTGTGAGCGGGGGTTGGAGGTAGTCGGCAAGCGGCAGATCGTCGTAAGAGATCACCGAAATTCGTTCAGGTACGTTCAGTCCGAGCTCGCGCAAGGCATGGAGGGCGCCGATGGCCTGGTTCAATGTGCTGGTGTACACAGCTGTCACTTCCGGATGATGCTTGACGAGCCGAAGGGTTGCTTCATAGCCCCCTTTTTCACTGAAATCACCGTATTCGACCGAGGGATCGGGCAATCCCGCCTCCCGTGCCGCGTGCATCAACCCAATCCGCCGGCTCTGGCCCGGACTGAGCACCTCAGGTCCGGAGACGTGTCCGAGATGGCGGTGTCCCAGTTCCCGAAGATGCGAAACAGCGCAGGCACTGGCGGCTTCGAGGTTCATGATGATGTTGCGTCCAGAGCCGCTCACGGAACGGTTGACGAAAAGGTACGGGATATCGGTCTGGGGCAGCATGTTCAGCAGGGGATGCTCCGGCCGGGCGGAGGCGATGAGGAGCCCGTCCACCCGTCCGGACGCGACCAGGTCGGCAAACTGTTCATCGACGCCTTCTTCGGCAGTATCTTCGGCGAGCAACAGCGCATAGCCGCGGGTGCGGGCCTGGAAACAGGCGCCGCGGGTGATCCGTGAGTACACCGGGTTGGTCAGGTCCGGAATCAGGAGTGCCAAGGCCCGGGTGCGGGACCCGGCCAGGGCACGGGCGCCTACGTGGGGCTGGTAGCCGAGTTTCTTCGCCGATTCCAAGACCCGCAGCCGAGTCTCATCCCGGACCGACAGCGTCGCGTCGTTATTCAAAACCCGGGAAGCAACGGACTTCGTCACACCAGCCAACTCCGCGACGTCAATAAGCCTGGACCGTCCGGAATGCGCCGCCATGGTCTTCACATCGTCCCCCACAGTGCTCCTTCTCATGTCAGAAATCTGGTCCGGATGACCTGCTTCACTGAATGCTCTTGACACGCCGTTTATCAACATACTAGCTTGAGCTCAGCAAAAAAACCGGTTTTCTTAGGGTCTTTGGCGCTTTCGCTCAGGCTCTGCGGGTTTTTGGAAGCCGTTTCCAAAGTTCAAGGAGGAACCATGGCAAAAATCGAAAGTGTCAGGACGGATCTGTACAGAATCCCTTTGGCGCAGGCGCTGACGGACAGCACGCACGGGGTGATGCTGGACTTCGAGCTGATCACCGTGCGGGTCACCGACAGTGACGGGGCCGTCGGGCTCGGCTACACCTATACGGTCAATGACGGCGGGGCTGCGGTGGCCGTGATGATTGAGCGTTACCTGACGCCCAAGCTGCAGGGACGGGACGCGGACCACACCGAAAGGATCTGGCAGGACCTGTGGTGGACGCTGCACTACGCCGGGCGGGGCGGGCACGCGACCTCGGCGATTTCCGCGATCGACATTGCCCTCTGGGACCTGAAAGGACGCCGGCTTGGTGAGCCGCTCTGGCGGCTTTTCGGCGGGTTCGACCCCAGGGTGCCGGTCTACGCCGGCGGTATCGACCTGGAATTGAGCACCGATGACCTGCTGCGGCAGGCGGACCGGTTCCAGGAGCAAGGCTTCCGTGCGATCAAGATGAAGGTCGGCCGGCCCAACCTGAACGAGGACCTGGAACGCGTAGCCGCGATGCGCTCTCACCTGGGCGATAACTTCCCGCTGATGGTGGACGCGAACATGAAATGGAGCGCCGACGAGGCCATCCGCGCTGCTCGGGCCCTGGCGGAGTACAACCTGGTCTGGATCGAGGAGCCCACGATTCCCGATGACGTGGCCGGGTACGCCCGGATCCTGCGTGACGGCGGGCAGCCGATCGCCGGCGGCGAGAACCTGCACACCCTGTACGAATTCCAGCAGGCCATTACTGCCGGAGCGCTCTCCTTCCCGGAACCGGATGTCAGCAACTGCGGCGGTTACACCACCTTCCGGAAAATCTGCTCCCTGGCCGAGGCGCACAACCTGCCCGTCACCTCCCACGGCGTGCACGACCTGACGGTTCAGGCCTTGGCGGCCGCACCGAACCGCACCTACATGGAAGCCCACGGCTTCGGTCTGGACGCGTATCTGGCCAACCCGATGCGCATTGAGGACGGCTTCGCGATCGCCCCCGAACTGCCCGGGCACGGCGTAGACCTGGACTTCTCCGCCCTGGAAGCAGTCCGGGCGTGAGCACCGCGACGCAGGACCGGGCCAGATTCGCCCGCAAACCCATTCGCGGTATCAGGTGGCGGGTCCTGGGCGCCAACGCCGCGGTTCTGATGCTCAACTACGGCGACCGGGCAGCCCTGGGCGTCGCCGCGCCGCTGATCATCAGCGAATTCGGCCTAAGCACCGGAACGATGGGCATCATCCTGGGCGCCTTCGCGTTCACCTACGCCCCGGCCTGCTTCGCCGGCGGGGCGCTGGCGGACAAGTACGGGCCGCGCAAGACGATGGCCATCGCTGCCGCCTGGTGGTCGCTGTGCACGGCCTTGACCGCGCTGTGCTTTAGCTTCATGACCTTCTTCATCCAGCGGCTGCTGTTCGGCGCCGGCGAGGGTCCCCAGGGTGCGGTCACAGCCCGCACGATGGCCAACTGGTTCCCCAAGCGCGAATACGCCACTGCAATGGGCCTGACCTTCGCGGCCAACCCGCTCGGCGCAGCCCTGGGCATCCCCGTGGTGACCGGGCTGCTGGTGCTCTCCAACAACAACTGGCGGGTTCCGTTCATCGTCCTGGGCGCCGTCGGCCTGATCATCGCCGCCTGGTGGTATTGGATCATCCGTGACAAACCCTCCCTGCATCCCCGGATTTCTGATCAGGAACTGGCGCTGATCACCACCACCGACGCCCAAACCCGTGACCTGGCCACCGAGAGTGTCCCCCCGCTGCGCTTCTATCTGCGACAGCCCGCGGTCATAGCCAACGCGGTTGCCTTCTTCGGCTTCAGCTGGCTGCTGTTCATGTTCCTGTCCTGGTACCCGCTGTTCCTGGTCCAGACGCAGAACATCAGCCTCTCGAGCCTCGCCTGGGCCGGCTCCCTTCCCTGGGTCGCAGGGTCCATCGGAACCGCCCTCGGCGGTATCCTCTCGGACCGTCTCGCCCGCCGCTCGAACGCCCCGTTCCGGGTCAGGAAATGGATGACCGGGTTCTTCCTGGCCCTCAGCGGCGCCCTGTGCATCCCGCTGGCGGCGGTGAACTCCCTGGGCTTGGCCGTCGGCCTGTTCTCGGTCGTGTTGCTGCTGCTGTACCTAGCCAACGTGCAGTTCTTCGCCATCGTGCGCGACTTTGTCCACCCGGCACGGCTGGGCGGCGTCACCGGATTCGTGCACTTCTGCGCCAACCTCGCCGGCGTCATCGCCCCGATCGTCACCGGCTTCCTGATCCAGGACCTCGGCTCCTGGACGGGCGCGTTCGGACTCGCCGCCGGCCTGGCCATCACCGGAGCCGTCGCCCTGATCCTGGTCAAATCCCCCGTGGCAGGCGCCAAAGACACGCCCTCCGTCAATGCCACGGCCTTGAAATAAGAGGTCTGAGACATGGAAACGCCCATCCGAATCGTCATCACCGACTGCGACCACGACTCCACCGCCATCGAACGGGCCGTCGCCGCAGAACGCGGCGTCGAGCTCATCCTGGCCCAATGCCGCACCGAGGAGGAGGTCATCGCCGCCGCGGCGGACGCAGACGCGCTCGTCGTGCAGTACGCCCCCATCACCGCCAAGGTCCTGGGTGCCCTGCCCCGGCTCAAGGCCATCGGCCGCTACGGCGTTGGGGTCGACACCGTGGACGTGCCGGCAGCAACATCTCGGAACGTCGCGGTGTGTAACGTACCCGACTACGGAACCGAAGATGTCAGCGACCACGCCATCGCCCTGGCACTGACCCTGGCCCGCGGCACCGCCCGCTTCGACCGCAGGATGCGCAGGGGTGAACACGAGATCGGTCCGGTCCAGCCGCTGCACCGGATCAACACCCGGACCTTCGGCGTGCTCGGGCTCGGCCTGATCGGCTCCGCCACCGCCCGGAAGGCCAAAGGTCTCGGCTATGCCGTCATCGGTGCCGACCCGGCACTGGCGCCCGGGACCCGGACCGAAGACGGCGTGGACGTCGTCGGCTTCGACGAGCTCCTGTCGCGCTCCGACGTCGTGTCCCTCCACGTGCCCCTGACGGAGACAACCCGGCACCTGATCAACGCCGCGACTCTGTCCCGGATGAAGCCCGGGGCGGTGCTGGTCAACACCTGCCGCGGTGGCGTGGTGGACACCGCCGCCGTCGCCGCCGCCCTCACCTCCGGTCGGCTGCACGGTGCCGGACTGGACGTCTTCGAAGAGGAACCCCTCCCGCTGACCAGCCCGCTCCTGGGACTGGAGAACACCGTCCTGACCCCCCACGCTGCCTGGTACAGCGTCGAATCCTACGGCGAGCTCAAACGCCGCACGGTGGAGAACGTCATCGATGTGTGTACCGGCCGCGGGCCGCGCAACATCCTCAATCCGAAAGTACTGGCATGAAACCGCAGGAAGACACCATGAGCCAGACAGGCACCCTGAGCGGGACAGACACCGCGCACGAAACGGGGACGATGAGGGCCGCTGTCCTCACCGGCCCCGACACGATCGAGCATCGGCGCGTGCCGGTGCCGGAGGTTCCGGCGGGGTGGGCGCTGGTCCGCACCGAACTCACCGGCCTGTGCGGGACCGATTTCTCCATCCTTCACGGAACGCATCCGCGGGCGAAGACCCCGCTGATCATAGGCCACGAAATAACCGGCACCGTGGAAATCGCTGCAGCGACCGGCCCGGCCGCGGGGACCAGGGTCACGGTCGAGCCGTTGATCTCCTGCGGCACCTGCCCGCCCTGCGCGCACGGCAACACGCACGTGTGCCGCAACCTGCAGCTGTTCGGCATCGACGCCCCCGGTTCCCTCGCCGAATACGTGGCCCTGCCGGCACACGCATTGATCCCGGTCAAGGACACCGTGCCGGTGACCGAGGTCGCGCTGGCCGAACCCCTCGCCGTCGCCGTCCATGCCGTCGCCCGCTCGGGCATTTCCGGCGGTGAAACCATACTGGTCTTTGGTGCGGGCCCTATCGGCATCCTCACCGCGCTCGTTGCCCGGCACGCAGGGGCCAAGGAAATCCTGATCGCGGAACCCAGTGAGGAACGCCGCGAAGTCGCCGAACGGCTCGGTTTCGCCACCGTCCCCCAGGGCATGGACCCGGCCGAGACGGTTCTCGCCTTGACCGGCGGGAACGGAGCGGACATCGTCTTTGACTCCGCTGCCCACCCCTCCGTCGCCAGTATCGTGGCCAAAACCGTCCGGGTACTGGGCACCATCGTGCTGGTCGGTGTGTACAAGAAACCGGCCGAAATAGACCTGCAGGCGCTGACCTTCGGCGAAAACACGGTCCTCGGGGTGCGCGTCTACACCCGTGCCGACGTCGAACGCGCGGTCGAGCTGATCGAAAGCGACGCCCTGGGCCTGGGCCGGCTTCCGGTCGAGGTCTTCGGCCTGGAGGAAGCGGACCACGCCTTCGACAAGGCCATGTCTGCTGGCGGAGCCCTGAAAATCCTGATCAGCCCGGCACCCGCCACCGGCGGGCCCGGTTCCTATGACACCGCTGAGGATTCACGATGACGACACCGAACCCATTTGATCTGACCGGCCGGACCGCTGCCGTGACCGGGGCTTCCCGGGGCATCGGAGCCGCGATCGCCGCCGGCCTGCTGCGCGCCGGCGCCGACGTTGTCGCGATGCAGCGCAGCCCTGTGCCCTCCGATCTGGCAGCCGTGGCGGCGGACGCCGGCCGTACCCTGCGCCACGTGCCGATCGACCTCGGCAGCGAAACTTCCATCGCCGCCGCCATCGAAGACTCACAGGGCGGAGGATTCGTGGACATCCTGGTCAACAACGCCGGCACCCAGATCCGGCACGACTCCACCGAATTCCCGCTCAGCGACTTCGACACGGTGATGAACATCAACACCCGCGCGGTGTTTCAGCTCTGCCAGGGCTTCGCCCCGGCCATGCTCGAGCGGGGATACGGAAAGATCATCAACCTCGCATCACTGCTGACCTTCCAAGGAGGCTACCGGGTCCCCGCCTACGCTGCATCCAAGGGGGCCGTCGCCCAGCTGACCAAGGCCCTGTGCAACGAATGGGCACCCCGCGGCGTCAACGTCAACGCCGTCGCTCCCGGCTACTTCGCCACCGACATGAACGAGGCCCTGCTCGCCGACGAGGAACGGCGCGACCAGATCTCAGCCAGGATCCCGGCCGGGCGCTGGGGTGCTGCCGAGGACATCGCCGGGACCGTGGTCTTCCTCGCATCCGGCGCGGCTGACTACATCCACGGCGCCGTGCTGCCGGTGGACGGCGGGTGGATGGCCAGATGACCACCCGGACCGCCCGGCCCGCACCCTCGCCGGCCCTGCAACAGAACCCCATCGTCGCTGTCCTCCGCGCACACCACGCCCGCGACTACGCCCCGGTCATCGACGCCCTGCTCACCGGAGGGATCCGCTCCATCGAACTGACCCTCAGCACCGGCGGCGTCTTCGAGACCCTGCCCGGCCTCCTGGACAGGTTCGGCACCGACGCGGACATCGGCATCGGCACCATCACCACCCCTGAGGAGACGGCCCGCGCCCTCGACGGAGGCGCCTCCTTCGTCGTCACCCCGGTCACGGACACGGACATCGTTGCCGCCTGCGCCGCCCGCAATGTGCCCGTCTACCCGGGCGGGCTGACCCCCACGGAGCTACTGGCCGGCTGGAAGGCGGGAGCAACAGCGGTGAAAATATTCCCCGCCTCGACGGTCGGACCCTACTACCTCGCCCAGCTGCGCGGCCCCTTCCCGGACCTTGAGGTGATCCCCAGCGGGGGAGTAGGCATCCCCGAAGCGCCGGGGTGGATCACCGCCGGGGCCCTGGCCGTGAGCGTAGGCGGCCCGCTGCTGCAGGACGCCTTCACCGGAGGCGATGCGGCCGCTCTGGTTCGACGGGCACAACAGCTAACGGACACGGTCGCCCAAGCGGTATCAGCCCGGTCCGCCGGCGCGGCTGCAGGAGGAGCACGATGAGCAGCGGATTTGCTTCGCCGGCCAGCGGACAGGCAGCGTCAGAGGTCCTAACACTGGGCGAAACCATGGCCCTGATGAAAGCGGACACTCCCGGGCCGCTGGCCCACGCCGCATCCCTCAGCCTTGGCATCGGCGGCGCCGAAAGCAACGTCGCCATTGCCCTCCAACGCCTCGGCAGCACCGTGACCTGGGCCGGGCGTGTCGGCGCCGACAGCCTCGGCGACCTGGTGCTGCGCGAACTCCGCGCCGAAGGCCTCCACCTCGCCGCGACACGGGACGACACAGCCCCTACCGGACTGATGATCAAGGAACGGCGCACCCAGGACGCCCAGAAAGTCTGGTACTACCGCAGCGGCAGCGCCGGTTCCCGGCTGGCACCCGGCGACGTCCCGGCGGAGCAGATCGCAGCAGCCCGGCTGCTGCACATCACCGGGATCACCCTGGGCCTGTCCTCCTCGGCCGCAGACGCGATCGATTGCGCCATCGACTGCGCCAAGGAAGCCGGAACATTGGTCTCGTTCGACCTGAACTACCGCTCCGCCCTCTGGAAACATAAGGACGCCGGCAGCAGCTTCCGCAGGATCGCCGCGCAATCGGACATCGTCTTCGCAGGCGACGACGAAGCACCCATCATCGTCGCAGCAGGCACGCCGGCCGAACTCGCGCGGCGGATCAGCGACCTGGGCCCTTCACAGGTCATCATCAAGCGCGGAGCCGCGGGATGCCTCGCCCTGGTCAACGGAACGGAGTATGAGCAGCCTGCCATTCCGATCACCCCCGTTGACACCGTCGGTGCCGGTGACGCCTTCGTCGCTGGCTACCTCGCCGAACTCCTCGCCGGCCTGGCCGTTCCCGGCCGCCTGCTGACGGCAGTGAAAACCGGCGCCTTCGCCTGCCTTGTACCAGGAGACTGGGAAGGCATGCCCCGCCGCAGTGAATTGGCCCTCCTCGGCGCCCGCGAACCTGTATCCCGCTGAGTAAAAGACCACTGGACAAGACAGCGTAATCCATGTCACTCTGGAACCCAGAAAACCGGTTTTCCGATGGAGGGGAACCAGGTGCATGATCGGGCTGTCGGCCCGCAACATCCTCGACGGCGTCGTCGACTCACAGAAGGATCTCCATGAAGAACCAGCGCCGCTCTCTGCGGCTGGCAGCAGCGGCCGGTGTGATCGCCATTTCACTGGCCGGCTGCGCGAAACCCTTGCCCAAAGCAGAAATCGACACCTCCAGGCTGCAGGGCCAGACGGCCACCCAGGTCATCGAACGGACTTCCAGCCAGACCTGCATCAACCCCGCCCCAACTGGCAAGCCCCTGTCGGAGATGGTGGTGGGGTTCTCCCAGTCAGAGAACGAACAGAACCCCTTCCGGGCCTTGGAGACCGCATCCGTTAAGGCCGCCGTGGAGTCCAAGGTCAAGGGCTTTCGATACACCAATGCCAACAGCAGCCAAGCCAAGCAGCTCACCGACATCCTGTCCATGATCAATCAGGGCGTCGATGCCCTGGTCGTGGCCCCGATCAGCAGCACCGGGCTGCAGAGCGCCTTCGCGGCCGCCAAAGAGAAGGGAATACCGGTCGTCACCATCGACCGCAAGACCCAGGGCGAGCCGTGCACCGACTATCTGACGTTCCTTGGCTCCGACTTCTACCAGCAGGGAGTACGGGCCGCGCGTGCCATGGCGGACGCCACGGGCGGAACCGGGAGGGTCGCCGAAATCCAAGGCGCCCCCGGCAACGACGTCGCCACGATGCGCACCCGGGGGTTCCACGACGAACTGGCGAACCACCCGGGGATCCGGGTCCTCGCCCAGCAGACGGCCAACTGGGCCACCAGTGAAGCACAGCAGGTCACCGAACAGATCCTGGCAGCACGGCCGGACATCAACGGCATCTACACCCACAGCGACACCATGGCCCTGGGCGCCCTGACGGCGGTGCGCAACTACGGCAAAGCCGCAGGCGAGGACATCCACATCGTCTCCATCGACGGTACCCGCGACGCGGTCAAGTACGTGGCCGACGGAAAGATCCACGCGGTCGTGGAAACAAATCCACGCTTTGGCCCCGGCGCGCTCAAAGCCATCGAAGACTGGTTCGCCGGCCGGAAAATACCCGAGGAATCCATCATGAAAGATTCGCTCTTCACACACGAGAACGCCCAGCAAGCGGTGGATTCGGGGGCAGCGTACTAATGCATCCTTCGACAGCCTTCCCGGTCCCGCACGTCACCCTTTGACGAGAACGAGGTACAGCAATGCCAGTACGAGAGCTTCAACCGGTACTTGAGGCACGAAGCATCCGAAAGTCCTTCAACGGCGTCCATGCGCTCAAGGACGCCTCCCTGAAACTGTATCCGGGCGAAGTGCACGGACTGAACGGCGAGAACGGGGCCGGGAAATCCACGCTGATCAAGATCATCACCGGGTTTCACCAGCCCGACGGCGGGCAACTGCTGCTCAATGGCGACCAGGTTTCTTTCTCCAAGCCCCGTGATTCCCAGAACGCCGGGATCAGCACCGTCTACCAGGAAGTGAACCTGATCCCCGAACGCACCGTGGCAGAGAACATTTTTCTGGGCCGCGAGCCCCGCCGCGGAATGCTCCTGGACCGCCGCAGCACCCTGGAACAGGCGGCGGACATTCTGCGGCGCTATGACCTGAGGATCGACCCCAGGGCGAAGCTATCAACGCTGGGTCTGGGTATCCAGCAGATGATCGCCATTGTGCGGGCCGTTGCGGTCAACGCCAAGGTCGTGATCCTGGACGAACCGACGTCGGCGCTGAACGGGACCGAGACCGAGATCCTTTTCAGCATGATTCGCACCCTGCGCGCGGAAGGTGCGGCGATACTCTTCGTCAGCCACAGGATGTCCGAACTTTATGACCTCTGCGACCGGTTCACGGTGCTGCGCGACGGACGGTTCATCGCTGAGTCATCTCCCTCCCGCATGCCCCGCACTGAGCTGATTAACGCGATGCTTGGCGGGGTGAAACTGGATGAGCAGAGACGGGACCGGCATGAGGCCAAGGCCCGCACTGAGCGGCTCGCCCAGGCGCCTGTCGCACTCTCGGTGAGGAACCTGCACTGGAGCACCCGCGTCCAGGATGTCTCCTTTGACATCCACGAAGGAGAAATCCTCGGACTGCTCGGTTTGCTCGGGTCAGGCCGCACTGAGACCTGCAAGGCCATCTTCGGAGCAGCAAGGGCCGAAAAAGGTGAAGTGCTGGTCCACGGCCGGCCCCTCACGAAGGCAACCCCCGCCAGAGCGCTGCAGGCAGGAATCGCGTACCTGTCTGAAGACCGCAAGACCGAAGGCATTTTTCCCGGACTCAGCGTCAAAGAGAACATGACCGCCGCCATGCTCCGGCGGATCAGCCCCTTTGGATTCGTCCGCGCCGCAGAACAGGACAACACCCTCCGGAAATACTCCGCCGAGCTCAAAATCAAGGCGGCCGACCCTGACCAGGCTGCCTCGGAACTCTCCGGCGGAAACCAGCAAAAGGTCCTGCTGGCCCGCTGGCTCTCACTGGCCCCCAAAGTGGTCTTGCTGGACGATCCGACGCGCGGTATCGATGTCGGCGCCAAGGCAGAAGTACACAGGGTCATCCGGGCACTGGCTGACGACGGCATCGCGGTCCTGCTGACCTCCAGTGAAACAGAGGAGCTCCTCGCGCTCTCTGACCGCATGATCGTCCTCAGCGAAGGACATGTGACCGGCCAGGTGCATCCGCACGACGTCGAGTACGAAGACCTTCTGTCCCTGATGTCCGGACAAAACGCCGACGTAGGCAACCCGTCCGGGCCCGGGACAGCCGACGACAAAAACTCCGCAGCCATTGGAGGGAAACCATGACAGCCCAGACCCAGGCGCCGGTCCCGGCTGCCGCACGCGAAACACGTCCGGGGACGGCCCAAGCCCTCGCCTGGTCCCGCAGGAACACCGTTTATGTAGCCCTTGCAGCCCTCATGGCGTTCAACCTGATAGCGACCAGCGGCTTCGCCAACGTGTGGACGATCCAAAATCTCCTGTTCACCGCCGCACCGATCATCCTGATCGCGGTTGGACAGACCTTGGCCATCGGTACCGGCGGAATAGACCTTTCCGTCGGATCCGTCATGGCACTCGCCTCCGCGGTCATCGCCCAGTACCTGGGCTACGGGGAGCCGGCGGCGCTGCTCGCCGCGGTCGCCGCCGCGGGCCTCATCGGCGCCATCAACGGCTCCCTGATCACCTTTCTGCGCATCAATCCCCTGATCACCGGCCTGGGGCTGCTCGTGGCAGTCCGTGGCCTCGCCCAGGCGCTGACCGGAGGCGCACGCAGCGACCTGCCCTTTGAAGGCTTCTTCAGCTGGCTCGGAACCGCATCCGTCGCCGGCATCCCGGTAGTGGCGCTGGCCGCCGGCGGCATCGCCGTCGCCGTAGCGGTTGCCATCCGCCGCACCGCCTTTGGCCGCTATGCCCTGTTTGCCGGTTCCAACCGCACGGCAGCCTTTCTCGCCGGAACCCCGCGGCTCAGCACCCTGATGACGATCTACATCCTCAGTGCCGTGCTGGCCGGAATTGCCGGCGTGATGGTTTCGGACCGTATCGGCGCCTCGGACCCGAGCTTCATCGGCGTCAACTTCGAACTCACAGCCATCGCCGCTGTCGTGATCGGAGGCACACCCCTGGCCGGCGGAAAAATCTCCATACCCGGCGCGGTCGCGGCCGCAGTGTTCCTCCAGCTGATTGATACCACCTTCGTCATGCACGACCTCAACTTCGCCTTCGCCCAGATCCTCAAGGCGATTCTCATCGTCGCAGCGCTGTATCTGCAGCGTTCAGCTAAGGAGTCACGATGACCGCCACGGCATCCATCACCCCCGCCGGCACCGGCGTCCGGCCACGAAACCGGATCTTGGAACTGGCACAGTCCTACGGCGCGGCGGCGGTGCTACTGCTCATCTGCGCCATTACCGCTGTCTTCTCCCCGGCCTTCGCGTCCACCGGAAACCTCAGCGCCATCATCACAGCCGCGTGCTTCATGGGACTCATCACCGTGGGTCAAAGCTTCGTCCTGATTTCCGGCGGAATCGACCTGTCCGTCGGATCAATGGTCGGCCTGGGTACGGTGCTCGCCGCCATCGCCGCCCCCGCAGGCTTGCTCCCCGCGCTGCTGGCCCCGGTTATCGCCGGAGCCCTCGTAGGCCTGGTCAACGGGCTCCTGATCGGCAAGGCACGGATGGCACCATTCATTGTCACCCTCTCGGCCCTGCTCGCCGTCAAGGGGCTGGCCGTCGCACTGGCAGCCTCCAGCCTCACCATCGACCCGGCATCATCGTTCAACACCATCGCCAACGGCTCAGTCCTGGGCATCAACAACCTGATCTGGATCCTCATCCTGGCCTTCGCCGCGGCCGGCATCGTCCTGAACCGGACACGCTTCGGCTCCACGATATTCGCCCTTGGCGGCAACGAAGAAGCAGCGAAGATGCTGGGCGTGGATGTCGCGCGGGTCAAAACCCTGGTCTACGTCATCAGCGGCTCCCTCGCGGGACTGGCGGGAGCACTGCTCGCTTCACGGCTGTCAGCAGGGGTGGCCACGCTGGGGGCCGGCTACGAACTCCGGTCCATCGCCGCTGCCGTCATCGGCGGAGTGCTGCTCACCGGCGGCGTCGGAACGATGCTCGGCGCCCTCTGCGGCGTGCTCCTGCTCTCCGTCATCGACAACGTCATTAACCAGATCGGCACGCTCAACGCCTACTACCAGGACAGCATCACGGGCTTGTTCCTGGTCCTCGCCGTCGTCGTCCAGAGCACTCTCACCCGAAAACGCCGTTCCTGAACCCGCCCGGCCCGGCGCCACTCCCGAACTAAGCACCCGTCAAAACAAGCCAATCTAAACCACACCAGTAGAAGGAGAACCCTCATGGGAACGCTTGAGAACAAGATTGCCATTATCACCGGAGCCGCTTCCGGCATGGGCAAGGCCATGGCCCTGGGGTATGCCCGCGAAGGCGCCCACGTCGTGATCGCCGATCTAAACCTCGAGGGCGCCAATGCCGTAGCCGAAGAAATCAAACAGGCCGGCGGTTCAGCATCCGCCAAAGCCCTGAACGTGGCCAACCCGGAGGAATCCAAAGCCCTGGTCGAAGACGTTGTCAAAGAACACGGCCACCTAGACATCCTCGTCAACAACGCCGGCATCGGCCTGATCAAATCCGTCCAAGAAACCACTCCGCAGGAATGGGACCGGATCTTCAACGTCAACGTCAAGGGCCTCTTCTTCCTGACCCAGGCCGCCTGTGAACCGATGCGCAAACAGCGCAGCGGAAAAATCATCAGCATGGCCTCCATCGCCGGCCGCCGCGGCGAAGCCCTCGTCTCTGCCTACTGTGCCTCGAAGGCAACCGTCATCTCCATCACCCAGTCTGTGGCGATGGCCATGGCCCCCTACGGGGTGAACGTCAATGCCATGGCCCCGGGCATCGTCGATACCCCGTACTGGAAAGAAGTGGACAAGCAGTTCGGCGAAATCACCGGCAAGGCCGAAGGGGAGACATTCCAGGATGCAGCGCACGGCATCCCGCTCGGACGCACGTCCGTGGCCGACGATGTCGTACCCCTGGCCATCTTCCTGGCAAGTGCCGGCTCGGACTACATCACCGGCCAGACATACAACGTCGAAGGCGGCATGGTCATGAGCTAGCAGTTCCACCCTGCACGGCAGCCGGACCGGCGGGCTCTCCGCCACAACTGAACGACCCGAAAGGAATAACATGCCAGCGACTCTGCTAGGGGAGAAAGCACTCCTGGGCACCACACCGTCGATGTTCATCGGCGGTGAATGGATCACTACAGAGAACACCCGGCCAGTGGACAACCCGGCCACCGGCGAAATATTCACCGGTGTACCGGAAGCACAGACAGAACACATCGAACTCGCCCTCAACCGCGCCCGCGCAGCGCAGACGGAATGGGCCCGCCGGCCCCTGTCCGAGCGTGCCACCGTGCTCACGGAGATAGTCCGGCAGGTGGAAGACCATGCCGAAGAGCTGGCCCGGATCGTTGTTGCCGAACAGGGCAAAACGATTACCGAGGCCCGCGGGGAGATCGGAGGCGTCAAGGCCTTCTTCGACCACGCCCTGAGCCAGAAGTACCGCACAGTAGGGGAGTTGATGGCCACGTCTTCTCCCGGACAACAGCTGGCCATCCGGGAAGAACCGGTCGGTATTGTCGCGGCCATCATTCCCTGGAACTTTCCGGCAGCGATCTTCGCCCGCAAAGTCGCGCCCGCGCTGATGGCCGGCAACGCCATTGTGGTCAAGCCCAGCGAAGTCACACCCCTGTCCGCCCTGGCGATGGCTAAAATCTGCCAGCTCGCCGGCGTCCCGGACGGGCTGGTCAGCGTCGTTACCGGGCCCGGCCGTGTCATCGGCAAAGCCCTCGTCGAACATCCTCTGACCAACATGGTCACAGTGACAGGTTCGACACGCGCCGGCCGGGAAATATTGGCCCAGGCGTCAGAGAAAATCATCCCGGTCTCGCTCGAGCTCGGCGGAAAGGCCCCGGTCATCGTCTTTGATGACGCCAACCTCGAGCTCGCTGTGCAGCAGGCCTTTGAAGCACGGTTCTGGAACTGCGGCCAAGTCTGCACCTGCAACGAACGCACATATGTTCAGCGGGGCGTCTATGACGAGTTCGTCAGACGGTTTGTCGAGAAGGTCGCCGGCCTCAAGGTAGGCGACCCGACCGATGAGACGTCGCAGATGGGGCCCAAGGTGTCCGAGGCAGAACGGGACAAAGTCAGGGAGTTCGTTGAGGACGCCGTCAAGGCAGGGGCCAAAGTCGAGATCGGCGGCGGCATACCAGAGGGCATGGAAGACCAGGCAGGGTACTGGTTTGCCCCGACGGTGCTGACCAACGTCAATAACGATATGGATATCGTCCAGCAGGAAGTGTTCGGCCCGGTCCTGCCGATCATCCCCTTCGACAGCTATGAAGAAGTCATCGAATGGGCCAACTCCACCGTGTACGGACTTACCTCGCACGTCTACACAGAAAACATGCGCACAGCGATGAACGCCACCGACGACCTCGAATTCGGGGAAGTCTACATCAACAAAATCGGTCCCGAAGAAGTCCAGGGCTACCACACCGGCTGGAAACTCTCCGGCATGGGCGGTGACGACGGACAGCACGGGTTCGAACGCTACACCCGCCGGAAGACTGTCTACCTCGACTACGGGCTCCAGTCGTGACCGGCAAGAGCGGGCACTGAATCGGAAAACTTGGGCAAAATTCTTGCATCCCGTTCTCCGTGTACCAGGGAGGGCCGGGAGACCTCTTAGCCTCCCGTCCCGCGCTGAGTGGATGAACACAAAATTGCTCATTCATCAAGTGATCAATAGCCTGCCGCAGGCAACGAGGCTGCAAGGGAGAACCCCAATACCGTGACCGGGGTGCTGCCCCGCAACTGGACCCGGAGCGAACAATCTTCGGCACGGCAATCAAGCCGAAGACGTCCAAACTGAACGCCGATGACTGGGCCCTTCGTCCGGTTGTTCAGGAGGAGACCGCGTAGGGCACCAACCGGGTTACTGGTTCGGGCTTCCAATTGTCTCGGGTAGCGCGGCCGGGCCGTCCACCGTGGATAGCCCGGCCTCTCCCAAACCCTGCTGAGGGTGAACCCCAAGTGTTCTGAACCTGGGCGGCAGGAATGCCAGTACCGCCACCGGATTGGGAGCATGGTCTTCACAATGATGGCGGCTCTGGCACAGACGGAGGAGCCGAAGATCAAGCCGGATGATGCAACGACAGCGTCGGCAAGCGCCATGCAGCAGACGGGGGCCTGGTGGTTTCAGTGACCGCCAGGATGGCTTCCTCCGCCGCGTTCGCGTGCACCGGCCGCTTTAGCGCGGACACATGGCAGCACGGCCCATGGAACCGCGCGGGCCCATGGAAGCACACAAATTTTCAGCTCCATGGGGGCGCCGTCACAGACCGGTTCCGCTCGGACTAAGCCGTCCGCCGGTCCCCGCACTTAGCCCCACAGCGACGCACCTCATAAAATGAATACCGTTCATATAATGTGAGACGCTTTGCTTACGTGCCCGGTCTTTGGATCTGCAAGACAGAGAAGACCAATATGAGAGGCCCATACGGCCTATAAAGCCTTCGTCTGCAGCAGAGCCGATACCAACAACGCGATAAAGCCAACGGACACGAAGGAAGCAGATGGAAGCCCAGCCCAGCCAGAACTGGAACGACCTGATTGATCGTCACGTAGAAATCCGGAAAAACGGCCGAGTCGTGCGGACCGGACGGGTCGAGGCCGTCACCCATGCAGCAGATGCCCTCTGGCTCGAGGGCCACGGGTCTGACCTGCGTTCGATTTTTGAAAAGGCAGAAGGTTATTCAGCCATCCCCTTCTGCGACTAACGTGTTCCGAGATGGTGAACTTCCCGTCCGGCATGCTGAGGGCGAGTAATCCGTTGAACTTTTCCTCAGTCAGGCCCGCGAACTTCACCAAGCTTCACATGGGTTTTACATCAGTGACCTTTGCACACGCTTCCGGAGGGGTTCATGCTCGGCAGCTGACTGCGACGCTGCTGGGGGACCGTCGCGAGGGCTTCCTTACGGTTCTGCAGCGGGGGCGTGACCGGAGGCAGATCCGGCAGGACGCTGACCTGGAAACGGTGGTGGACGCCTTATACGGCGCCATCTACTATCGGCTCGTGGCCACCGGGGAGGTCATTGATGGCCCTTTCCTTCGTCACCTCAATGGCCTGGCCGTCCGAAGCTGCGCCACATCGGCTTACTTCCAGAAGCTGGCCGGACAAGGGTGAGACGTTCGGTGGCATTTCGTTCCATTTCTTCGCCCCTGGTATCCGGCCCAAATCATAGTTGAAGCAGCGCCGGAACAGACGCTGCAGGATTCAACAAAAGGACCGGAAGCCATGACCATCATCACAACTTCGGCGCGAACAAACGTTGGCACCCAGCACCCGGAGCTCTACAGCACACTTGCCAGCATGGCCGAAGCGTCGGACCAGGCCGCACTCGCCGAGGGCATCTCCCCGCTCCTGCTCGAACTCGTCAAGATCCGGGTGTCCCAGATCAATGGCTGCGCCTATTGCCTGCGGATCCACACGGCCGACTCCCTGGCCAAAGGCGAAACCCCTGAGCGCCTGGCAGTCCTGCCGGCATGGCGGGAAACACAGTACTTCGACGCGCAAGAAGGCGCAGCCCTGGGACTGGCTGAATATATCACCGGGATCAAGGATTCCCATGCCCACGCCGGCCTCTATGAAGCCGCCGCCGAGCAGCTGACCCCGGGGCAGCTGTCAGCCCTCATCTGGGTGGCCATCTCCATCAATTCGTTCAACCGGGTTGCCATCAGCAGCTCCTACAAGGTGGCGCCCGGCAGGCAGCGCTAAGCCGGCGCTACGTCGGCTGCCAGTGATCGGCGCCGGCGCCGGTTCCTGCGCAACCCCTAACCATGACTGGTCAGCCCTCGTCCTGAGAAATTCAGCTGGCGGGAGGCAGGACCTCACAATAAGTCCGTGCACGGTTGTACTTATTGAGTGCCCGAAGGAGGTTGCATACCCAAATCCTCGTGTAGGGCAACCCAGAGGCCAGGTTCCGTTGGTGATACTCGCAAGCCTTCCGGCTGCGCGCACGCCACCGATATACGCCTCCCTTTCAACGAAGTCATCGGGCCGGGATTCTACATATCGTCCTAGTCCTGTCACATAAAGCGGCCCCGCTAGCGGCCAAAAGGAGAAGCATCATGAACAGCAGAGAACGTCGTCTCGCGACTGGCGTCCTAGTCATCGGTACGGGTGGCTCTGGCCTCCGTGCGGCAATCGAGCTCGCCGAGGCCGGCGTCGATGTGATCGCCGTCGGAAAGCGGTCGCGTCTGGATGCGCATACATCATTAGCAGCTGGCGGTATCAACGCTGCCCTCGGAACTGAGGACCCTCTCGACTCTTGGCAGCAGCACGCCGCCGACACGATCAAAGAGAGCTACTTCCTCGCCAATCCACACACCGTGGAAGTCGTCACCAGCGGTGCGGAGGAAGGCATCCGAGATCTGGAAAGATACGGGATGTCATTCGCACGGACCGCGGATGGGCGCATCTCACAACGCTTCTTTGGAGCCCACACCTGGCGCCGCACCGCGTTCGCCGGAGACTACACCGGGCTAGAGATCCAACGTACACTCGTCTCCCGAGCTGAACAGCTAGAGGTACCCATCCTCGATGGCATCTACATCACCCGTCTCCTGGTCAACGACAACAGAGTATTCGGGGCGTACGGCTTCGACATCAACGATGGTACCCGTTACCTCATCCATGCTGATGCGATCATTCTCGCCGCCGGCGGCCACAACCGCATCTGGCGGCAAACAACTTCCCGTCGCGACGAAAACACCGGCGACTCGTTTCGCCTCGCTGTTGAGGCAGGCGCACGCCTGCGCGACGCCGAGCTCGTGCAGTTCCACCCCTCAGGGATTCTGGAGCCCGAAAATGCGGCAGGCACGCTGATATCCGAAGCCGCACGCGGAGAGGGGGGAATCCTGCGCAACGCACTTGGTGAACGCTTCATGGAACGCTACGACCCTGACCGAATGGAACTGTCCACCCGCGACCGCGTCGCACTCGCCGCATATACCGAGATTCAGGAGGGCCGCGGAACTGAAAAGGGCGGAGTCTGGCTGGACGTATCGCATCTCCCCCGCGAAACCATAATGCAACGGCTTCCGCGGGTTTATCAGACGATGCTGGAGTTGCAGATGCTCGACATCACGCGCGACCCAATCGAGATAGCCCCAACCGCTCACTATTCTATGGGTGGGGTCTGGGTGCGTCCCGAGGACCACGGCACGGATGTCGACGGACTTTACGCGATCGGTGAAGCGTCGAGTGGACTCCACGGAGCGAACCGGCTTGGCGGCAACTCACTCATCGAGCTCCTCGTCTACGGACGGATCGTGGGTCAGGCCGCGGCGAGCTACTCTGCCGGGCTGACCAATCACCGGCGGTCTTCAGCGGCAATAACAGAAGCGCGTGCTGAAGTTGACACCCTGCTTACCGCTGACGGCCGAGAGAACGTCCGAGTGCTCCAACGGGCGATCCGCAACACCATGACGAAGCATGCCGGTGTAGTCCGGGATGAGAAGGGCCTGATGGCCGGCCTGGACGAGATCAAACATATTGGTCAAAGGGTAGAGGACCTTGGAATCCACCCCGACATCGCCGGCTTCCAAGACCTCGCCCATGCATTCGACCTCAAGGCTTCCCTGATCGCGGCTCAAGCAACTTTGGAGTCTGCGCTGGAACGGCGCGAAACTCGAGGCTGCCACAACCGTAGCGACTATCCGGACTTAGACCCAAAGCTCCAAGTCAACCTCGTCTGGTCACCCACCACAGGTGTCGTCCGAGAAGATATTCCCCCTGTGCCTGATGAAATCGCCAAACTCATTCAGGACGTTTCAACCAACGGGAAGCTCGTCGAGTAGGGGCTTCGTTAATCGCTGAAGTGAACTTTATGTTTTGACGGCGGCCCGTAATGCGCTGATTAGAAAGTGCAGTTTAGACACCCAAGACTGTTGATGCTCAAGCGACCCCGCAACAGCCCCGCGCCCGCGAGCCGTCGCTCGATCCTCCCGCAGCTGTGGTTCGTCGAGGTGAGAAGGAGAATCTATATGTCCACGACTAGCAAGGCTCGCGCTCCGAAGAGCGCTGCCGTAAAGGTCACCACCGACAGCAGTCGCCCAGCATCATCGGTGCGCCGATCGTCAGTCGGACCGTTATTGCCTGGTGCCGTTCAGCCGGACGAGCTGTTGCTCGGCTTCTATCGGCAAATGGTGTTGATACGGCGTTTTGAAGAGCGTGCCGCCCGGGCATACACCGAGGCGAAGATCGGCGGCTACGCCCACTTGAATCTCGGGGAGGAGGCCACCGTCTCCGGCCTCATGGCCGCGACGCGGGCCGAGGACTACGTGTTTACAAATTACCGGGAGCACGGGTATGCCTTGGCGCGCGGCATCACGCCAGAGAGGGTTATGGCTGAGTTGTTTGGCCGCTCGGACGGTGTGTCGAAGGGGTGGGGTGGGTCAATGCATATGTTCGACATCGACTCCCGCTTCATGGGCGGGTACGGAATCGTCGGTGGCCAAGTACCGCTGGCGACCGGAGCCGCACTCGCGATCCACTACCGAAGCGGCTCGGAGGCTGTGGTGTGTTTGATGGGCGATGGGACGACGAATATTGGCGCATTTCATGAGTCGCTGAACATTGCCGCACTGTGGGATTTGCCCATAGTGTACGTTGTCATCAATAACGGGCTTGGTATGGGCACCACGGTGGAACAATCCTCTGCTGAGCCGGAGTTGTACAAGCGTGCCGTCGCTTATCGAATGGCTTCCGCCCGCGTTGACGGCAACGATCCAGTTGCCGTGCACGAGGCGGCCCAGACGGCGCTGGCCAGCGCCCGGGAGGGCAAACCATACCTGCTGGAAGCTGTGTCAGGCAGAATGAAGGGGCATTCGGTAGTCGACCCGGCCCGCTATCGCAGCCGCGAAGAGGCGGAGGCATTGAAGGCTGCAGATCCCCTCATCGCATACTCGGTACGCCTGCAGCAGCAGGGACTGCTGACCGATGACCTGATTGCACAAATCGAAACCCAGGCTAGGGATGCTGTCGCCGCTGCGGTCGAGTTTGCCGAGGCGAGCCCCCGCCCGGACGTGGCGACGCTGTTCAATTACACTTACGCCACGCCCGTGGCGAACGACTCTCGCCGGTTGCCAGGGGATGCCTTGTTCCCCACGCCTGCACGACCGAGCACGGATGGGTTCTCGGAGGTGACGGCGTGAGCGTGATCAGTTATCGGCAGGCCCTGCATGACGCGTTGCGTTCTGAAATGCTGCGCGACGAAGACGTTTTTCTGATCGGTGAGGAAATCGGCCTATTCGAAGGCTCCTACAAGATCACCGAAGGGCTCCTCGCTGAGTTTGGTCCCAAACGGGTCCGTGATACCCCCATCGCGGAGGAAGGATTCACCGGCGCCGCGATCGGCGCTGCGATGCTGGGTCTGCGGCCAGTGGTGGAGATCATGACGATCAACTTTTCGCTGCTGGCTCTGGATCAGATCGTTAACCACGCCGCGAAGATCTACGGCATGTTCGGTGGACAAGCTCGAGTCCCCCTTGTTATCCGCACCCCTGGTGGCGGTGGGCAGCAACTTGGTGCCACGCATTCGCAGAACATTGAACTCTACTATGCGTTTGTACCCGGTATGAAAGTCGTCGCTCCCTCAAGCCCAATGGATGCGAAGGCGCTCATGCTGGCCGCGATCCGCGACGATGACCCTGTGCTCGTCCTGGAAAACCTTGCCCTCTACAACACGACCGGCGAAGTCCCGGACGACATTGAACCGGCAGAGATCGGCAAGGCCGCCATTACCCGCGAAGGCAAAGACATCACGGTTGTCGCGTACTCTAGGATGGCCGCGGTCGCCCTCCAAGTCGCCGAACAACTCGCCGCCGAAGGGATCGATGCCGAAGTCGTTGACTTGCGCAGTCTCCGGCCCCTTGACCGCGATGCGATCATTACCTCTGTCAAGAAGACCAACTGCGCCGTCGTGCTCGAAGACGACTGGCTAACATACGGAATCGGCGCCGAGATCGCAGCGACCATCAGCGATGGCGCCTTCGACTGGCTTGACGCGCCCGTCCGCCGCGTAGCCATGGCTGAAGTTCCGATGCCCTACGCCAAGTCCTTGGAAACCGCCGCACTGCCCTCGGCAAACGATGCCAAGACTGCCATTCGTGAAACCCTTGACGCCGTTGCCCGGCGCCGCTGAGAGGAGCACACACCATGATCGATATCTTCATGCCACGCCTGTCCGACACCATGACCGAGGGTGCAATTGCTACTTGGCACAAGAAACCCGGCGATTCTGTTGCGCCGGGTGATCTGCTTGTCGAGATCGAAACCGACAAAGCACTCATGGAGCAGGAGGCCTATGACGCCGGCATCCTCGTCGAGATCCTCGTCCAAGAGGGCGAGAATGTCGCTATCGGCACCCCGATAGCGCGTCTCGATAACGGCACAGGAGATAAACCGGTGAACGTGTCTCTGTCCGCCGCGTCCCCACCGCCGATTGTGTCGCACCCGGAGGTGATAGTGTCGGCTGCCAATCAGGAGATGGCGGCGCCAGTGCGTGGGGCAGGCGTAACCGACCAGCAACCTACACGTCCGGCTGCAACACCGCTGGTCCGTCGGCTCGCGCGGGAACGTAGCATCGATTTAACCATGGTCGAAGGCACTGGACCCGGTGGCCGAATCGTCCGCGCCGACCTTGACGCCCTCACTGAGAACACGAACACCTCGCTCCAGGTCGAGACGATGGTCGCCGCGCCCGTCATGTTTGAAGGAGCCGTGAAGGTGAATACGACGGATACACGGGAACCCCGTCCGGTGCCGTTCGATGCGATTCGTCAAGCTCTCGCCGCCCGCTTGACCGAAAGCAGCACCACCATCCCCGCGTTCACGGCCACCACCTCCGCCGATGTAGCGGAGCTACTCTCGCTGCGCGCACGAATCAACCAAGCCTATGCTGAAACCGGGGTGAAGGTCAGCGTAAATGATCTCCTTGTCCGGGCGGTAGCGCTTGCGCTTCGAGTCCACCCAGGAGTCAATGCTTCTTACGCAGCCGACGGGCGTGGGCAGACCCTCCTCCACGGACGCGTCCACATCGGCGTCGCCGTTGCTTCACCCGCAGGCCTAGTCGTCCCCGTTATCCGGGATGCAGACAAAGCAGCTCTCAGCGCAATCTCTACGACAGCCCGTGACCTTGTCGCGAAAGCAACCGGCCGGAAGCTCACTGCCTTGGAGATGAGCGATGGTACGTTCACGATTAGCAACCTCGGCATGTACGGCATCGAGCACTTCACCGCGATCATCAACCCTCCTCAAGGTGCCATCCTCGCAGTCGGCGCCGCACGCGATGAGTTCACCCTCGTCGACGGTAATGTCGTCGGCCGCAAACGGCTTCGATACACACTCACCGCTGACCATCGAATCATCGATGGTGCCCTCGCAGCCCAGTTCCTAGCCACGCTCACGGAACTACTTGAGAACCCACTGCGGATCGTGGCGTGACCGCCCCTATATGCGGCGTCAGGAAGAGAGTGGCATTGTAGGCAGAACGTACAGGGCTTGATTCCGGGCATCACATGGCAGGAGAAGCTCCCGATAGACCGATACCGGACAAACCTCCAATTAAAGAGACGCTCCTCAGGCTGCCGCTGCGTGCCCTGGTGAAAGGGTTCGCCATGCAGCAGCGTGCGGAGTTCACTCGGCAAAGAATTATCTGGCTCTTGAACGCCCGGGAAACCGGGCGTATAAATCGCTGTAGCAAGTTGGTCAGGGATTTAGGGGGTCCTTGTCTGCCAGGCTGCAGGACAGACATGTCAGAGGATCGGCTATCTATGAGCACTCTTCCAATTTCGGACTACGCGCTGCTATCCGATAGGCATTCGGTGGCGCTGGTCAGTCGTGGTGGGTCGGTTGACTGGCTGTGTTTTCCCCGATTCGACAGTAATTCGGTGTTTGCCGCAATTCTTGGTGAAGGCGGGGGGAACTGGTCCATACATCCGCAGGGTCCTTGTGCCTCGAGCCGTCGGTACCTTGATGGCACCATGGTCTTGGAGACCACATTCCGGACAGATTCCGGGGAGGTCACACTTACGGATGCCATGGAGGTCGGCGAGACGCCAGATCCCCACCGACTTGGTGAGGGAGCACCCCACGCCCTGTTGCGGTCCCTGACCTGCACCAGCGGATCGATGTCTTTGGACCTTTGCTTCAAGCCGCGGCCCGAGTACGGACTCATTGTTCCCGTCATGACAAGTATCGGCTCGGGAATCCTGGCAAGCGGCGGATCAGGCAGGCTTCTCCTATCTTGCCCAGAGGTTCTTCATGCGGAGGCCGGAGAACTGAATGTCACTCTGGAATTACACGAGGGCGAAAGCCTGAACTTCGCTCTGCAGTATTCATCCCTAGCCGACGCCGTTCCAAGCGCGCATAGCCAGAGCCAGACGCAGCAGTCGCTGCTGAAAACGGTAGCTGCCTGGCACGAATGGACAGCAGACCACCAGTCTTATGAGGGCCCTTGGCGAGATCTGGTCCTGCATTCCGGCCGGGTGCTGCAGGCACTGAGCTACCAGCCGACCGGTGCGATTGTCGCCGCAGCGACGACCTCCCTGCCCGAACTGGAAGGTGGTGAGCGTAACTGGGACTATCGCTACTCATGGGTTCGTGATGCGAGTTTTACCCTGCAGGCTTTGTGGGTCGCCGCCTGCCCGGAGGAAGCGGAAGCGTTTTTTGCATTTGTCACAGCCGCTGCCGCCCATTCCGGCCCCAGTCATCCTCTTCAAATCATGTTTGGAGTCGGTGGGGAACACGACCTTACTGAACGCGTGCTTCCTCAGCTGGCCGGCTGGCGCGACAGCCGCCCGGTCAGGGTTGGAAACGGCGCCTGGAATCAGACCCAGCTGGATGTCTACGGGGAAATTCTCGACGCGGCCTTCCGGCTGCGCGACCAACTGGGCGACATTCCTCCGGAGATCCGGGGCTTCCTTGCCAACCTGGCTGATGCTGCAGCAACTCAGTGGCGCCAGACGGACAACGGTATCTGGGAAATCCGCGGGGAGCCTCAGCATTTCCTCTACTCAAAGCTCATGTGCTGGGTAGCTCTGGACCGGGCCATTAAGATGGCAGAGCAATTGCAGGCTCAAGACCGTGTCCAGCGATGGAGCGCTGCAGCTGAGGAAGTCCGTACGGCCATCCTGGAGCAGGGTTGGAATCCCAAGGTAGGGGCGTTCACGCAACACTTCGGGTCCGATAGCCTGGACGCTGCTGCTCTAATGCTTCCAATCGTCGGGTTTTTGCCAGGAACAGACCCCAAAATCCTTTCCACTATCGCTGCCGTCGAAGAGCAGCTAGTGGACGACCGAGGTTTGGTCCTGCGCTACCGTACTCAGACAGGAATCGACGGACTTCCCGGAGAGGAGGGCAGCTTCCTCTTGTGCACCTTCTGGCTCGCCGAGACGTTGGCCATGGCAGGGCGCACTGCAGATGCCAGGGAGGTGTTTGAAAGGGCAGCCCGCTACTTGAGCGATGTGGGATTACTGGCAGAGGAAATCGACACAGAGACCGGCCAGCAGATGGGCAACTTCCCCCAGGCCTTCAGCCACATCGGACTGATCAACGCTGCATGGGCCATTCAACAAGCGGCACAGAACCAGCTACACGACGAGCAGCAGACAATTCTCGATAACGTCATGCAAGACTGAGGCACTCCATTACCGGAGAACGGAGACTTTCTGCGGGGCAGGTCAGGCGCCGCAACGGCAATGTTCGGCAATGTCCTGCCAGCAACCGGACACCGAGGTCTTACCAGGCCATCCCATCCGCGGCGGCTTACCCCGGGCATCCAGTTCCAGGGAACAACTGCAGAGTCACGCCCCGAGCCGAAGCAGCGGTTGGCTAAAACCACCACAGATGCGAATGGGGAATGCCATCGCCATTCCGGAGCCTATGTGGCTGATCAACCATTCTGGTGCTGATTTGGCGAGCCCTGGATACGACAGGTGCCGCGGCCGGCTTCCTTCTTCGCCTCAGGAAGCCGCGTACCGCCGAAAACCGGACTCCTGACATGATCACGGCAATGGCCAGTGCAACGGTCAGGATGTTTTGTAGCTGAACCTGGTGCCACAAATCCAGCAGAAGGATGAGTAAGGCTACGCCTCCCGCAACCGCCATGAAGCAAGGGCCAGGACGGCCAGAATGCAGTCCTAAACCGCGTTTGAACATGCGGCCGTCCTTTTCTGTGTGCTTAGTCATTGATAATCCTTTATTCCTGGGGTGAAGTCCTGAAGGGGGAGGCCTGGGGCGATCCGGCGCCGGGAAGCACCTGCACACCGGAGGGGACGGGTGGTGCAGAAGCTGGCGTCGGCCTGTCACGCTCTTCAGCCGTGCCGGAACGCAGCGGAGCTTTGGCGTCCGGCCCGTCACCGGTTCAGCCGGTTATTATCTTGGCATCCACTGCATCACCTGTCAAACTGGTGATATGAAGCATTCCTTCCTCAGCGGCAACCCGGCGCTTGATTTCGTCGCGACGCTCCGCTCACGGCGCGGGGCACCTTTTGAGATGCTGGCTTCTGCGGAAAGCCTTGATTCGTGGTTTCTCGAGTCTGGGATCGTCGATGAAAACACCCGATGTGAACCAGCGGACGTCCGGCAGGCGGTGTCGGTCCGGGAGGCCATCTATTCTCTGGTTCTCGCCCGAATGGGCGGAGAAGCGTACAGCAACAAGGCCCTCTCGACGGTGAATGACGCTGCCCATACCCCGCCTGCCGTTCCGCAGCTCAGGCCTGGTGGCCGGCATATCGAAGCGACTCCGGCCCAGGCGTTGTCCACCGTTGCCCGCCACGCGATCGAGATTCTCAGCGGAGCGGATGCACCGCTGCTCAAGGAGTGCGCTGACCCCGAGTGCACGAGGGTTTTCATCGACCGCTCTCGTGGAGGCCGCCGTGAATGGTGCAGCATGGAGCCATGCGGCAACAGGATGAAGGCGGCCGCCTACCGGGCCCGCAAGAGAAAAGAACGGCAAGTTTCGCCATAGATGCGCGGCGAGGGGCATCCCTGCCAGCCCTCTACCTTCTGATATGCCGTATGCGAGCCCGGCTTGAAGATTTGCAGTAGGCCCTATCAGGCGTCAGGTACAAGCCGCTGAGCGCCTGGCGCTTAATGCGTCAGGGGGAAGTTGCCGAGTTACTTGTTGGGCGCACTGCACCTCTTTGGTGTCGACTCAGTCAGCGCCCCACTATCATTCAGGACGAGGATCAGATCCAGGTCCAGACGGTTGAGGAGGGCTTCCCGGTTGCTGACGACAATGAGTGCTCCAGGGTAGCTGAGAAGGGCGGCGAGGAGTCGGCTGGTAGCGCGCTTGTCGCAGCGGGCAGGTTCGTCCAGCACGAGAAGCTCCGGGGGTGGTCCTGTGAGCAGAAGCCGCGCCAGGGCAACACGGAAACGCTCGTCCGGTGGGATGTTGCTGACGCGGCGATTGGCGTTGTTTGCGCGGAGGAGGAACCGGGCAAGTTGAGTCCTGATGACGTCCGGGGGGACGTCCCGGGCGACGGCTTGGATGTTTTCCAGCGCGGTACTGTGCCGATCGAGTATGTCGCCATGCTGCGGCCAATAGCCGACATGATCTGTCAGCAGCCGCCCACCGGCTCTTCCAGGTGCGTGTGGCCTGCCGTGAATAAGGGATTCAAGGACCGCTGTCTTGCCAACGCCTTGGGCACCGGTAAGGCCGATGCGCTCAGTGGCTCTGATGATATGCGAGCCGCTGGTTCCCTGCAGTTCGGCCACAGCTGCCCCATTGCGCAGGCGCGATTTCAGTGTCTGCCGGTGGATACGTTTTTCCCCGCAGATATCGGATGATTCCGAGCGGTTCATATCGACTTTGTCTCTGTAGTTGTGATGGTCTTCGAAGTTCCGCAAATGCCGCTGCTGAAGGCTAAGGGAACTGTCAGGGCTGCTATACCCACCAGAAAAGGGTCCAAAATGCTGCATCGCCAAGGCCGCCTTTGAATAAGCGGTCCTTTTCCGGGGCTGTTTCGCCATCAATTGACGTGTCGCGCGAAGCACGCCGAGGGAGCTTGCTTCCCGTTCGGACGCTGCGCATCGTGGCGATGTACCCGCCAGCTATCTGGGCAGAGAAGCCCAGGATGCCGACGGTGATGCCGGCGATGGGTTCATGGAGGGAGGCGCCCAACAGCACAATGGAGATCCCGGCCACTGCGGTGAGAACGCCGAGAACGATCCTGAGTGCAGAGTGCTTTAAGACGGGTTCTGCCTGCATGGCATCCGCGAATTCCGGGTCGTCATCCCTGAACTGCTTCTCCAGTTGCTCCAGCGCGTTCCGTTCTTGTTCCGAGAGTGCCATCAGGTTCTCCCGGGCAGGGTCAGTGCCGGCTTCGCGCGGCCCCGGATATCCGAAGTGCCGGTGAAGGACAGTCCGTCACCGGTTTCCATGAGCGCGTTTGTATCGTCATGAATGGCGTTAGTCATGCGATGGTTTCCTTTCGTTGCGAGGTGCGAGGTGCGAGGTGCGAGGTGCGAGGTTCGGGGAGGGGTGGGTGACGGCCTTCAACGCAAGTGCGCGGGGAGACCGGGACGTCTCACCAGCAGGATCCTGGCAGGCGTCCCGGCCCCTTGGAGCAGGCAGTTCTTAGGTCGAGGGGCGTCCGTATGTTTCGAGGAGGCGCAACCAAATTTCGCTGACTGTGGGGTAGGCCGGGACAGCGTGCCACAAGCGGTCCAGCGGAACTTCTGCGACGACCGCGACTGTCGCGGCCTGGAGCAGTTCACTCACGTCGGGGCCAGCGAAGGTCACGCCCAATACAACCTTGCGCTTTTCGTCCACAACCATTCGTGCGGTACCCGTGTAACCGTCGGCGCGCACGCTGGCGCCGGCGACGTGCCCGATCTGGTAGTCGATAACGCGAATGTCGTAGCCGGCCTTGCGCGCCGCATCGGCGGTGAGGCCCACTGATGCGATCTCCGGGTCGGTGAACGTGACCTGGGGTACGGCGCGGTGGTCGGCGGTGGCTACGTGTGTTCCCCACGGCGCGTCCGATACTTCGGCTCCGGCGGCGCGTGCGGCGATCACGTCTCCGGCGGCCCGTGCCTGGTACTTGCCCTGGTGAGTGAGCAGTGCCCGGTTGGTCACGTCGCCCGCGGCGTAAAGCCAGTCGAAGCCTGACACCCGCAGGGTGTCGTCGGTCTCGATCCAGGTTCCGGGCTTGAGGCCGATGGCTTCGAGGCCGATGTCCGTGGTGCGGGGTGTGCGGCCGGTGGCGACGAGCACTTCCTGGGAGCTGATTGTTGTGCCGTCTCCGGTCTCGAGAACGACGCCGTTTTCGTTCCGTTGCACCCTCGTCGTTTTGGTATCAGTGAGTATCGTGACGCCCTGCTCGCGAAGGGACTTTGCGACGAGGTCACCGGCGAACTGTTCCATACCGGAAAGCAGCCCGCTGCGGGAGATCAGGGTGACGGCGGTGCCGAAGGAGGCAAAAATGGTGGCCATCTCGGTAGCGACAACGCCTCCGCCGATGATCGCAAGGCTCTCAGGAACAGTCTTGGTGCTCGTTGCCTCACGGCTTGTCCAGGGCCGGGCGTCGATAAGTCCGTCAATGTCAGGAAGGAGCGCATCGGATCCTGTTGCGATTGAAACGGCATGACGGGCGGTCAGCACTGTGCTGGAACCATCCTTGGCTGTGACGGTGACCTCCTTTGTGCCGCTCAGCCGGCCTTGGCCGCGTACGAGTGCGATGCCAGCGCTCTCGAGCCACCCGACCTGCCCGGCATCTGACCAGTTGCTGGCGAAGGAATCCCGCCTCGCCAGCACGGCGTCCACGTCGAGTTCCCCGGTTATTGCCTGGGCGGCGCCGGGTACCTGACGGGCGGCCCGCAACGCCTGGGAGGAACGAAGCAGCGCCTTTGACGGCATGCAAGCCCAGTAGGAGCATTCCCCTCCCACGAGCTCGCCTTCGACTATGACAGCAGTTAGGCCGCCCTGCACGGCACGATCGGCGATGTTCTCGCCGACCGCGCCGCCACCGAGCACGATCAGGTCGTATTCCGCGGAGCGGTTAGGCGTAGTCATCGTCCAGCCGCCTTGGTGGTGACGACGTCCTGCAGAATCCAGACGTTGCCGTCCGGGCCGCTGAGGTGGCTGTGTCCTCCACGGTTGTAGGCCAGGCCATCGGCTTCGTGCCGGGCGTTGGGAACGGGGACTACTGGTACTTCAAGTTTCATATCCATGGTGATGGTTCCTTTTCATGCTGTGGCTGTTTCTTGTTGTCGGGCAGCCAGTGTCTTGCCGGTGGATTGTGAGGAGGTTCTAGTCTGTGGTGAATCGATATCCTTCTTCGGCGAGTGCGCGCGCCATATGGTCGGCGTACCATTGCGGCCACTGGGCGTCGTAGACTCCGCCGAGGACTTCGGCTTCGTACACTCCGTGAGCGGCCGATGCCCGTTCCAGTGCGTCAGTTAGTATTTCCGTCGTGGTCTTAGACATGTGTGTATTCCTTGTCCTTTTGTGATGGGAGACGTTCTGCGTAGGCCGAATCAGGAGACACCGCGGCAGTTGGGTTTACTCGCACCGGGTATGTCGCTGCCCGGAGGCAGTGTGGCAGGAACCCGGGATCCCGTATTTGAACCAGTTGCTTAGTGCTTTAAGGAGAGATCCTGCTTGCTTCCAGACGAGGGCGACGCCGGTGCGGGGCCGGAGCCGATAGCGGCCTCATCCCTGAGGAGGGCAACCGGGGCAGCGCCGGGGCGCGGGACCCTGCCCGGAGATGACAAGGATTCCGAGCGCCATGACAGTAATCCCGAGAACGCCGGTGAAGACGTCTTGGGTTGAAATCCCGCCCAGGAACAGGAAGACGCCGATCATGTCGGCGAGGAGGGCCAGTGCGGTGTGACGCGTGAACCAGCTCCTCTCCGAGCCCCTTGGGATATCCGGAGATCCGGAGTGCCCGCGGAAGCGGTTCGCGATGACTGTGATTCCTCGTCGTCGGGCTCCGGCGCTGCCCTCGCTCTTGGCGGGGGAGTTTTTGTACAACATGACGTTCGCTTCTTCCTTCACGAGGGCGGCTCCGGGAGCAGGCATCCCAAGTGGAGCTCATTCTGCCGGCGGCCTGCGCCGTCACCGTTTTAACCGGTTACGCTCAGTGCTTTATTCCAGCGACCTGCGTTGAAGTGCATGTATGATCGGCAGCCTTTGCAGCCTTTGCAGCCCTTGCAGCCCTTGGGACGGCGGGGGGACGGCAAGTGGCTAGGGGCCGATTCCCGGTCCGCTCCCGCAACTCGCCCCGGCTGCCCTTGCAGTCGTCTTCTGGGCTCAGGAAGGCCAGCCGCGGCAATCTTCCTGTTACGGGTTTTGGCTGCTTCGCTGCGTTCGTGCAGCGACAGTAGCTGTGCGGCTTGCCGTCTGATGGGGTCTGCCTTCCGCGGGCGTGGGAGAAGCAAGGGAAAGCCCAGAGCCGAGGGAACGCGTATTTGCCGCTCGCGTTGCCGTTGAAGCGGCGCAGGTTGCGATGGTTGCTGCGGCCAAGGCTGTAAGAAGGGCAGCACGAATCGATTTGGGTGTCATGATTTTGCTCCTTGAGGGAAGTACTTGGTCCGTGAGTCAGTCCAGGCCATCGTGCTTGTAGACAATCCGGAGTTGCGGCTGGACTCTTGGTCGGCTTGTTGTGCAGTGCAGAGATCAGATCCGTGGTCTAGCAAGCCATGGCGAACCAGACCAATGGTTGGGAAACAGGAGGCGCGGGCCTTGAAGCAGGCGAGCCTTCGTGGCTGTGATGCACTGAGGCATGCTCTGCGGCTCCCGCTTGGCTCCGGATATCGCGGGTCATAATCTAAGACATGTCAATCGGACATGATTGTCGCGCCGCTCCTCGAGGCAGGAACGGCCGCAGCTGCGCGCCGGTCCTTGCCTAGCATGGCCAGCTGCGTGAACAGGCTAATGAGGCCAAGAACAGAAGTTACTGCCGCGTAAGCCGTAACGACCTGCACCAGGCCCAGGGGTGCGGCGAGCAGGCCAACCAGGACCACTGGGATGCTGAAGGCAAGGTAGGCCACTACATAGAGGGCTGCAACGCTGGCGCTCCTTTGCTGCGGGCCGGTGAGCGGGATGATGATGCGCAACGCCCCGGTGAATGCTGCTCCGAATCCGATGCCGCCAATGAGCTGCCCTGCCATCATGAGGATGATGCTGCCCGTGAGGACGCCGGCCAGGATACCTGCGGTACCGAGGAGGCAGGCAATGATTCCGATGATTACTCCCCTTCGGGGGCCTATCCGAATAAAGGCAAGGCCGGCGGCCGCGGATGTGGCCGGTCCGATGAAGCTGGTGATCCCGTTCAGGAGGCCGCTGTCGAGCTGGAAGACGCTTCGCACAAGGGTGGGAGCCAGGCCCAGAGATAACCCTGCAAGCATCCAGGCCGCCGCGACACCAGGAGCTGCCGCCATGAACTCCGCCCGCGCCGAAGGCGGAACCACGACGCGAGGCACGAGGGAGCCCAGCGTTCCTGATCGGCGGCTTCCGCTCTCCGGTGAGGCGGCGATGATCCCGGCGCCAAGGAGCGTAATGATGCCCAGGATCATGAACACCAGGCTGTTTGGCTGGGGGATGTATTCAATGGCAAGCCCGGCGAGCAGGGCTCCGGCTGCCAGGCCGCCGGTCACCCCCACACTGCCTATGATCGTTGCGAGCTTCTTCCGGTGGGCCGGGGCGAGCTCGACCAGGGCAGCTGTGAATGCGCTGGTGGCGGCGCCGGTTGCTATCCCCTGAACTCCCCGGGCGGCGATCACCCATCCGATATGGGAAGCGGTGAGGAACATGCTCACCGCTAACAGTTGGACGACGAGCGCTCCGAGCAGGACGGAACGACGGCCCAGATGATCGGAAAGTGAGCCAACGGTAAGGGAAGCGGCCAGGAAGCCGCCGGCGTAGACCGCGAACGCGAGGGTGAGCGTGGGCGCAGCGAAGTCCCATTGCTTTTGATAGAGCGCAAGCAGGGGTGTCGGCGCTCCGGCGGCCAGATACAGGCTGATGAAGGTGATGGCGCTGCCTGTGAAGGCAACCCCGGCGGGAAGCGTGCGGCCTGTGCGCGCCTCCGGCGTTCTCTGTTCGGATAAGGATTGCGTTGTGGACATTGTGACTTCCTGTGAGCGGAGGGATAACCGACAAAATGCCGTGCGGAGAATCAGCCAGGGCCTGACGCGCGAACGTCAACCGGCGCATCAGGCCCTGTTTCTGAAAGTGGTGGCGTGATTCGGGAGCACCTCAGCAGTGCTGCTGCCGCTGCCCCCGTAGGCGCCCGCCGTGGGTTATCGGCCGGGTGCCCGGGTGGTGACTTCCTGCAGGAGCCATTCATTTCCGTCCGGGTCACTGAGGGAGGCGAGCGAGAAATAGCTGGCTCTCTCCGGATGCAGACCGGGCAGACGTGCTTCGTTACCCAGCCGCAGGAAGGATCCGTCCGCGAAGTGGAATACCTCTGATACGTCGATACCCTTCTCGATGAGCTCCCCGCGTGCAGCAACGACGTCATCCACAGCTACAAGCGTGTTCTTCAGAGAACCGCGTGTGGCTTCGGTGATGCCCCTGCCGATGATTATTGAGGCTGCAGATCCGGGAGGTGTCAGGTGGGCCACGCGGAATCCGTCGCCGCCGCTGTCAACGTCGCCGCAAAAGCCGAGCTTTTCGTAGAAAGCCCTGAGCGGCCGACGTCGGTCACGGGAACAAGTTTCAAGCTCATGATGGGATTTATCCTTTTCATCGATTGCAGTGGGTTGCCCGTACCGTGCCGGCCGGGCCCCAGGCGCGGTGTTCCGGTTGCATTGGCGTCAGAAAATTGCAGTGTTGCGCAGTTCAAGTGAGATGGGTGTCCATGAAAGATCGGCCGTCCCATCCTCGTGTCGGAGATGAATGTTCCGCCGCGTGGGCATATCCCATCCGGCGACTTTCGTATGCTCGGTGATGTAATGAGCGACCGGGGAGTGGCCGTTGACCATTGGCTGGTAATCCATACGGCGCAGCCGGGAGGATTCGTCGAAGTAGTAGAGCTGGCTTTCGCTTTGCGTGTCGATCGAGGCAGGGAAGTCAACCTTCAGCACCCTCCACGTTTCTCCGTTCTCGTCCCAGGGGGAGAGTTCATGTGTCTCCACCCCCGGCCAAGTAAAGATGTACGGTTCGACGAGATAGTGCCAGGTGGCGTAGCTGCGGAAGTACGCTGCCTGCGCAGGAGACCACTGGGCTTCCGGGCCAAAGCCGACAAACGAAGCGCGGGGGCGATCCAAAGCGTCGAGCAGTGTTCCGTCTGAAGCGGCGATGGTGATGCTGTCCCGCTCCCGGCTGTAGTCCACCACGCGTCCGGTGGTGAGATTAGTGCTTGAGATCCGCTGCTGCTGCAGGTCGGCCTCAACGATCTCAACGCCAGCGAATTCCGGCCGACCCTTGAAGCTCCAGAAGGGGCCGCCATAAACAATTTCCGTTCTCAAGCTCCTGAGGTTTGCCCATCGGCTAAGTCCTCCCTGCGCCTGAAGGACGGTGCTAAGCAGCTGATTCATGCTGATCCTGATTCCTTTCTCGTGATTTGGGGGGGCACTTCGGCTCGCAGTGAATGAACAGGCGTTCCTTCTGGTGGCGGTGCCTTTAGCGGGTTGCGCCTTAGCCCTCGGGGCCGACCGGAACTAGTGGTAACGCCGGGTTCCCTCTAGTTCCGGTCGCTGTGCAGCTGGGCATGTCCCGTTCGGGAAGGCGCTACCCTGCCTTCCCGTAGGGAGCCAGGAAGGTGCGCAGCACCTTGACCAGTTCCTCGGGAGCTTGTTCGGCAACCCAGTGGCCGGCACCGGGTATAACGGCGGTTTCCACCTGGGGTGCCACGGCCGCTATCCCCTTTGCGGCGTAGGGGCCCCAGCTGTTTGCTCCACCGATCCCGATGACGGGGATCGTCAGCGGCTCCTTCGCGCGTGCCGCGTTTTGGGCAAGCAGGCTATCCCACTCACGGTAGAGCCCGAAGCTTGCTCGCAGGGTGTCCTTGTCGCGGTTGTAGAGCTTGACGTAGTACTTGATCACGTGGTCAGGCAGCGCCTCCCCACCGCCCTGAACATTGAACTCATAACGGTAGAACTGGTCCGCGTTGCCCCTGACCATGTTGACGATCAGTTCGTCATCGACCCGGTTGAAGGGGATGTGCCAGAGCCGGTTATTGGTCGCCTCGTCAAGGAAAAGTGGCGGGCCGTCCTTGGTGATGCCGGGAGGGCCCGGGACTTCGGTCACGGCGAGGCGCTCGACCCGCTCGCGGTGATCTGCAGCCAATGCATAGCCGATGAAGTAGCCGGTATCGTGGCCTACCACGGCGAACTTCTCATGGCCGAGCTCGGTCATCAATGCTGCAAGATCGTTCGCGAGTGTGGCTGTGTCGTAGCCGTCTGCCGGCTTTTCGGTCAAGCCGATGCCGCGCTGGTCGACGGCGACGACTGTGTAATCCTTGGCGAGCGGCTGCATCACCGAACGCCAAGCATAGGAATCTTCCGGCCAGCCGTGCACGAGCAGCAGCGGCGGACCGTCACCGCCGATCACCACGTGCTGACGAATGCCGTTGGCCTGGACGAACCTGCTCTCGAAGGTGTCGCTGAATCCCGCAGGCAGCTGCTGCCCATTGGTCACCCAGCTTTCCGGCTTCGCGTTTGGCGCAGAGGCGGCGGTCGACACAGAGCCGACCAGGAGCGCTGCAGCGAACACGGCTGCCGCGCCGATCCACCTGCGTCGTACGCGTCCCGGCCGGGCGGGACGCGGCGACGCGGCCAGGCCTCCCTGGTCCGAAGCGGAGGAAGAGTTGTGCATGGAGGTCCCCTTTCATGAGGCTCACCGAATGTGAATTAATGATTAGGTGCGGGAAGTAGACCGGTCGTCTCAGGCGGGACCGGGGACGCACTTCTAGCCTTGGAGTCGCGAGTTAATTCAGGATGTCCCGGAAGACTGTTTCAAAGAACACGTTGAGGGGCTCGCGTGACCCGGATACTTTCGCCCTCGACAAAGAACCTTCGAAACCTGAAATGACGAAGGAGGCCAAGCGTGCTGCATCTCCGGCGTTCCGGATCTCGCCGGCGTCCTGGGCTTCGGAGATTGCCTGCGCAAGGTGCTCTGTCCAGGATTGCAGGGCGTTTTCGACCGCTGCAGACACTCTGGCGCTCTGGGAGGGCATTTCGGTTGAAAAGTTACCCAGGAGGCAGCCGTGGCTGAAGTCCGCTACTTCTGCCATGTTGGCCAAATGAAGGAGGTGCTGGCGGATCCGCTGCAAGGCGGATCCGCCAGCACCGTCGAGCAGTTCGACGCGTGTGATCTTCTTGTAGGTTTCGACCGCTTCGAGGGCGAGGTCTTCCTTGCTGCTGAAGAAGTGGTAGAACGAGCCCTTGGGGACGCCGGCGGCTCGCGTGATGTCCAGGACACCTGTGGCGTTGTAGCCATTGGCGTGGAAGAGCTCCAGCGCTTCCTTGAGGATACGCTCCCTGGTGTTCACTGCTGCCTCCTGGATTGTTACGATGCTACAAGATTAGACCGGTCGTCTAATCTGGGTCAAGGAGTGACGCAGGGCGGCCTGCCCAAGCTCCCTAGGTGTGAGCGGCCAGCTTGACGACGGCTTTAGCTGCCTCTTCGGCCGAAGCGGGGTTCTGGCCCGTGACGAGGTTTCCGTCAACGACAACGAAGGAGCCCCAGACCGGACCGGATTCGAAAACAGCCCCGGACTCGCGCAACCGGCTCTCGAGGAGCCAGGGCGCCTTGTCGGCGAAGCCGGCCTGGGCCTCTTCCTCGTCGAGGAATGCAGTTACACGACGACCCTTGAACAGCCACTGTCCATCGCGGGTAGCAGGGAGGAAGCTGGCAGGGCCGTGGCACAGGGAGGCGACAACCTTTGACGCGTCATCCAGTGTCGCCTCGTAAATGCGTGCGATGTCGGCGTTGACCGCCAGGTCCTGCATCGGACCGTGACCGCCGGGGACAAAAACAATGTCATAATCAGCCGGATCGATGCTCTCGAGAGCGACGGCGCCGGCCAGGTTGCTTTCCGACTTGGCGAGATAGCTCCGGTATTCGGCGATCTTCTCGAGGTTGCCACCATTCATCTCCGGCGCCAGACTAAGTTCATCGGCGACCGGAACAACTCCGCCGGGTGTGGCGATAGTGATGTCATATCCTTCCTCGCGAAAGATCTGATCAGGGACGGTGAATTCTTCCGCCCAGAATCCCGTGGGATGCTGTGAACCATCTTTCAGTTCCCAAGCAGTGGCTCCCGTGAGGACCATCAGGACCTTTTTCATGTTGCACTTCCTTTCTAGACGACTGGTCTACTATTTATAGCGAGTCGCCCTCCGATGTGTCAATAGGGGATTTCTGAGCGCGGTCTCCAGCGCAGATACAGAAGGGGCGTCCCTGGCGCTTCCAGGGACCGGGGCCAGCATCGGCTTCCGTAGCCTGTGGGCCCGCAGTATGCTCGTGAGGCCTGCTACCCGGACGCCGCCCGGATACTCCCGCCGGTCCCGAAACTAAGTACAACTGAATCCTGCTGACATCCGCCCTGAAAGCTGCACGGTGGAGTTCCGTATCATCGCTTGTTCCGGATCATGGCATATGTTTCACTCAGTTTGTCGGAATCCGGCATCTGTCCCTTGAGGGACTGGAGAGACAGGACCGCCGGCTACCAAAAAGGCGGACCCAGCGTGAGTGCGAGTCTGCACCGCGTCCGTGGCGGAAAGGAGCCTCCTGATCTCCGGCATCGGCACGTCAGTCTGAGCCGGCCACCACGCGCTGCCCCGGCAGGAAAGTGATCTACCACGATGAGTGTTTCATCAGCACGTCCTCGCTTTAGTCTGGACAGGCTGTCGTTGCCTGTGATCCAGGCGCCCATGGCCGGGGGCCCGTCAACACCCGGGCTCGCCGCAGCCGTGAGCTCGGAGGGAGGACTGGGCTTCCTCGCCGCCGGCTATAAGACAGCCCAGTCCATGCGGGCAGAGATCGAGGCAGTCCGCCAACTCACCGATGCTCCCGTAGGGGTAAACGTCTTCGTGCCCCAACCTTCAGTCATTGACAGGGGAACCCTGCAGCAGTACGCACTATCCCTCACGCCCGTTGCTGAGCGCTTCGGCGTCGCCCTCGGAGAAGCGAAACACGACGATGACGACTGGGGCAACAAACTCGACGTCCTGCTCGAACTGGCCCCGGCTGTCGTCTCCTTCACCTTCGACGTGCCGCACGCCGGCACCGTTGCCGACCTGCAGCGGAAAGGCGTGTATGTGATCGGCACAGTTACTTCCCGCAGTGAAGCCGTGCAAGTGCTTGCGGCAGGCGTAGACGCCCTCTGCGTGCAGGGTCCAGAGGCCGGCGGGCACCGCGGAACATTTGACGCGACCGCCCCGGCTGGAACCCAACCGCTGCACCAACTGCTGGAAGAGGTTTCCGATTTGGGTACTACCGTGATCGCGGCCGGAGGCATCGTCACCGGGGACGAAACCGGGGCCGCATTTTCACGGGGGGCCATGGCCGTTCAGGCTGGCACCGCCTTCCTCTGCGCGGACGAAGCCGGCACCCGGCAGGTCCACCGCAACGCCTTGAGTTCACGACACTTCAACACCACCGCTGTCACTAAAGCATTCTCCGGTCGGTACGCCCGCGGCCTCTACAACGAATTCATGCGGCAGTATGACAGCACTGCCCCATTCGGCTACCCCGAGATTCACCACCTGACCAGCCCCATCCGTTCCGCTGCTGCAGCGAGCGAAAGCCCCGAGTGGATCAACTTATGGGCAGGCACCGGCTTCAGGCGAGCAGTCAAGGGGCCCGTCAGCTCTGTCCTGGCGCGGCTCCAACCCTGATCCGGTCGTGGGATCGGTGAGGACATCGCAACTTTCGTAGCCGGGCTTCGCGCAGCGCCAAGAACCGGATGGCGGCCACGCCCACAAAAGAGCCGGGCCGCAGCAAGGTCATACTGATCCTGCCGGTCGGGGGGCGGCTCATGCGCAGGGTCGGCGGGCGTCGGGGTGAAGCGGCACCCAATTCCCGCGTTCGGCTATATGCAGTAAGGAGGAGAGCCCTGCTTCATAGAAGGCGCGTTCAATGTCAGCACGGCCCTCAGAGAAATGTGCCCACCCGTCATAGTGAGCAGGGACCACGATTTTCGCGCCGAGAACAGCTGCCGCAGCGGCTGCCCCCTTACTGTCCAGGGATAGGGGCCGGCCATCGAACTTTGCAGGGACCCGAGCGGCGCCCGCGAACAGTACGGCGACATCAATACCATCAATAACGCGCGAGATCTGGGCAACTGTCCTTATTGAAGCGTTGTCGCCGCTTATGTAGATCGTGGGTAGTCCCTGACCCGACACCACAAATCCGATGGTTTCGCAATTGATATGGCCGTCGACATCACGCTCACCGTCTTCAGGTCCGTGGACTGCAGGGACTGCCATTATGGTCAGCCCGCCGAGTCCGTCTCCGCGAGGAAGGGTGCGGCTGGACCAGGGCGAGAGGCCGACCGCTGGCGGCCCAAGCCTCTGTGCGCTCAGGGCGCCGGACAGAATGAGGGGCGCCTTCAGTGCAAAAGCCCGGCCTCGGATGTCGAGATTGTCCGGATGCGCATCGTGGCTGATCAGTACGAGATCAACGGGCCCCAGGTCGGTTTCACTTGCAGCAGGTTCCGTTGTTTTGAAGAGGTATCCATGGGAACCGGCTTCGTCGAATGTCGGGTCAGCGAGGATTCGCAGGCCTCCGACGTCGATGAGTGTTGTGGGGCCACCGAGAACTGTTGCTGCACAGTCCCGCCTGGTGCTCATTATGTTAGCCATGTGACCAGCCCGTCCGGTGCATGAGAACGCTGAAGTGGAGATGCGAGTATAAGCAGTTCCATAGGGGGACTGCACCAAACCGTTGAGTTCGTTGTCCATGAACGGGGCGGCACCGGCACCCGCATGAACTCCGTGCCGCCGGGCCAGGGTGACAGGACGGCGGTCCTGTCGCCCGGCATGGACTGGCTAGAGCGCTGCGTGTTTTTCCCTGCCGAGCAGGTTCATGCTGTTCTGCCACAGCTGATCAAGTTGTCCCGGATCGTTGAACAGCTTCGCAAAAAGTACCAGGCCCTCGATCTGGGCGACGATGGATTTTGCTGCCGCACGCGGATCCGTCAACCTCAGCTCTCCGCTGGCTACGCCGTCCCGGATCACCGTTTCCACGATGTCTATTTGCTCGTGGAAGATTTCCTGAAGACGGGTGCGGGTCGGATCGTCGTGAGAGCTGATTTCAAGGGCAAGGTTGCCGAAGAGGCAACCTGTCACGGCTCCCGTTCCCTCCAATGCCTGACTCTGTATGTCAGCGGTGGTGAAGAAGAGACTCCGGAGGCGTTCGGCAACCGTGCCCGGTCCGCCCAGGATGCGGGCCCATTCGCCACGCTGCCAGTTCCAGTGCTCGTTGATAACTTCTATCGCAAGGGCCTGCTTCGATGCGAAAAAATAATAGAAGCTTCCCTTCGGCACGCCTGCCGCCGCACAGATTTCGGCGACGCCGATGGAGCTGTACGCCCTTTGCCTGAAGAGTTCGGCCCCGGCGTCGAGAATGCGCTGTCTTGCGTCTGATTTACGTCCCATGCTTGCAATTATACGACCGGTCATCTATAACTGGTAGTGGCTGCAATAGTAGACCGACCATCTAGTAAGGATTTTGCAATGGAAACTCGTAAAGTCGCCGTCGTTACAGGGGCCTCGCAGGGGATCGGAGCGGGACTCGTTTCTGCCTTCCGTGGCATCGGCTACTCTGTAGTCGCCAATTCACGATCGATCGGAGAGTCCGATGATTCTGGTGTCGTCACTGTTGCCGGTGACATTTCCGACCCGGCAGTGGCCGAGGTGGTGATCGCCACCGCCGTTGAGACGTTCGGCCGCCTCGACACGCTCGTGAACAACGCTGGCATCTTCATCTCCAAGCCGTTCACCGAGTACACACGGGAGGACTACGACCACGTTCTCCAGGTGAACCTTGGTGGTTTCTTTCACGTCACGCAGCAGGCAATCGCGCAGATGGTCGAGCAGGGAACGGGTCATGTGGTGAACGTAACCACCACGCTCGTTGAATACGCCAACTCCAGCCTTCCGTCAGCTCTAGCCTCGCTGACCAAGGGAGGACTGTCCTCGGTAACGAAATCCCTCGCCGTCGAATACGCCGGCCGTGGAGTCCGAGTGAACGCGGTTTCTCCTGGAGTCATTGGAACTCCCATGCACCCGGAAGAGACGCGGGCAACGCTGGCCGCCCTGCACCCGGTGGGACGCTTGGGGACGATTGACGATGTCACCCGCGGGGTCCTTTACCTCGAGCATGCGCCCTTCGTGACCGGCGAGTTCCTGCACGTCGACGGCGGACAGAGCGCCGGCAACTGAGCGCGAGCTGGCGGGTCAGACCTTGCTGGCTGCCCCGTCTTCGCCAAAGCGAAAAGGAAGATGATCACTATGAACAGCATTGCGCAACTTGCCACTCTGACTGAAGTTCTGGGGGAGTGGGCAGACGGAATTCGAAGACACCAACCAGAACGGGTTGCCTCCTACTTCACCCAGGATGCACTGTTCCAAGGTTTCGACAAGAAGCACACGATCGGCAGGCCTGGCATCGTCAGGTATTACGACAAGCAGCCCGTGGGCGTCCGTCCCCAGTTCCAGATTATGGAACACCGGCAGCTCGCGGATGATGCTCTCATCGCTTATGTCGATGTCGACTTCATTCGTCCTGAGGGCATTACCGTTCCGGTACACCTAACGGTTGTCCTGCAGCAGGTTGAGGATTTGTGGCTGATACGCCATTACCACGTTTCGAAAATTGACTAGCAACTGCCGCCTGGTCGCAGAGGGCAGCAATACCCCCGCTTGTGTTCTGGCGATCGAGCGGACCCTCCGGTACTCCTTCGAGAAGCTCGTTGCCGGATACGTGGCCCGTTATGGCACCGACGGCGACGGCGGTGTTCTGGGCCTACCTCGATACGCCGGCTCAGGTCGACCTCAACGATCGAGTACAACGGCCAGTTGCCGTCGAACGTCCTGCATTACTTCCTCCAGGCTCAGGGGGGCGTTCGCGCTGGCCGCCATGCTGAAAAAGATCACGGCGGATATGATTCGCGCCACCGCCGCGGCGTCGTCTTCTCCGTACCGTTTGTCCCGGCGAACCACGGTAGCGAGGATTTCCTCTGTCTTCGCGACTACGGCCAGAGCCTCGCCGTGGCGCGGCTCCTTTGGATCTCCAAAGACCATCTCGCGCAGGTACGTGCGGCCGTTCTCGATGTGGGTGCGGTTGCACTCCACGATCGGGCGGACGATAGCCAGAACCGCGTCCAACACACCCGGAACCGTCTCGGCATCTACCCGGCCACGCTCCAGCGCCGCCACGTACCCGGCGTTCTGCACCAGCAGCAGGAGTTCACCCTTGGTCTTGGCATAGAGAAACAGGGTCCCCGTGCCGATGTCGGCTTTATCAGCGATCTGCTGGGTAGTGACCTCGTCCACGCCATGCTCGGCGAACAACTCGCTGGCCGCGGCGGTGATACGGGCCAGCTTCTGCTGCTTGTTCCGCTCGCGTCGGCCCACTGACTGGGCGACAGGCATAACAGGTCCTCCAGGAATAATTACCGAGTGTACTCAGTTATGAGTGTAGTCGCTATTACCGGGACTACAAACGCAAGGATCATTCAGATCCGGAAAAACAGCCCTCTCGGGGCTCCGGCCGGAACCCGTCCGGTCGAATCGCACCACCCACCGCCCCAACCCAGTAAGGAATTGAAATGGAATACAAGCTCGAACTCATTGTTCTGCCCGTAGCCGACGTGGAGCGCGCCAAGGCGTTCTACGACAAGCTTGACTGGCGGCTCGACGTCGACATCCAGGGTGAGGGCGGCTTCCGGGCTGTGCACTACACCCCGACTGGATCCCCGGCATCCATCATTATCAGCAACGGCCTCACCGACGCCGCCCCGGGCTCCACGCGGGGCACCTATTTGGTCGTTGACGACGTTGAAGCGGCCCGCGCCGACATCGCCGGCCGTGGTATCGAGATCACGGAAGTTTTCCACGAGGCAGAGGGCGGCATCCCCAGCGTCAAGACCGAGGGACGCACTCCCGGCCTGGCTCCGGAGCGCGCCAGCTACTTCTCCTTTGCGATTTTCAACGATCCCGAGGGCAATGAGTTCATCCTCCAGGAAATCACCACGCGCTTCCCCGGGCGCGTCTAACCACCAGGGCCGGTCCGGGACAGGTTCCGGTTCCTAGACCCGGCACCATCCGGTCCGGATCATCCCGGCGCAATTCGTGCCACGTAAGGCGCCGGGGAACTGGTCAAGGTGCTGCGGACCTTCCCGGCTCCCACCTTCACGCCCAGTAGCGCTCCCCGGCCAGCCCGCGCTGCGGAGCCCATCACCAGGCCCGGTGGTGGGCTCCGCTGGTGCCGGTTTTCCGAATGTCAAGGACTGCTCAGTCCCGCAGCACTGGGTCTTCCCTTGGAGCCACTTGGTGTGAAGGAACCCAGCGTTTCCTTGACGGTCCGTCCTGCCCGGATGGGTTCTCTATGCCGTCCAGATGTTGCTTCTTCTACAGACGACTGCTGCGCCATCGTCCGCCGAGGTGGCCACGAAAGTCTAGGCGGAATCGTCCGTCCGAGAATCCGCACGCGCCTCCCCGAAACGAAGCGGGGAACGCGCTCAGGGGCAGCTGCCCTTTTCGTCTGTCCGAATCCTGATATTGGCTGAATCACTCCCAGCAAAACCGAACGGAAACCCACTATGTCCTCAAACTCGAGCATCATCACCGCTAACACGTTGACCATCCAGGCGGAAAACGACGTAACCTACGCCTACCGCATCCTCGGGGCCTCCAGGGGAGAGGTTCCTCTCGTTCTCCTCCAGCACTTCCGGGGAAACTTAGACAACTGGGATCCCGCGCTTGTAGACGCCCTCGCCCATGAGCGCGAAGTGATTATGTTCGATAACACTGGTGTCGCCTCCAGTTCCGGAACAACACCGGACACCGTTGAGAAAATGGCCGACGACGCCGCAGCATTCCTCAACGCCTTGGGTCTTGGGAAGGTGGACCTCTTCGGGTTCTCACTCGGTGGTTTCGTTGCCCAGCATCTCGCCCTTACCTACCCTGGACTCGTGCGCCGGCTCGTCCTGGCCGGCACCGGCCCCAAGGGCGCCCCCGGAATGGCCCGCTGGTCAGAGGACGTCGTGGCCCATCTCGTCACCCCGGAAGCCCCAGGCGCCGAGGACATCCTCGCAGTATTCTACGCACCAACCGTCGAGAGCCAGAGGGCGGGAGGGGCCGCCCTGGGGCGGATCTTCACCCGAAGCGAAGGCCGCGACATCGGCGTCAGTACCGAGACGAAGGACAGCCAGTACCATGGTGCGGTACTGGCCTGGGGCCAGCTGGACTGGGACGCGGTACACACTCTGACAAGCATTCGGCAGCCGACGCTGATCCTGCAAGGTGACAACGACCTGATGATCCCCACCGCCGCAAGTTACTTGATGGCAGGGCTTCTCCCGGACGCTCGAATCCGGATATTCCCCAACGCTTCCCACGGGTCTATCTTCCAGTACGCACCAGAAGCGGCCGCAGAAACGCTCTCGTTCCTCGCAGCCTGAGTAGAAGAAGGCGCTGCCACCGCCGTTAAACGCACCCGAGGTCTGCCTGAAATTCGACACCGCGGCGTTCGGTGCCGACGGCGAGGTTAAGGACGAATCCACGGAAACCTTCCTGCGGCACTATATGGATCAATACTGCGCCTTCGTCGAGCGCGTCCTGGCCGCGAACGCACCTGGCCACATCGGTGATCAAGACCCGGACACAAGCAAGTAGCGCGGGGTGGCCGGTCACATGGCCAGCTAAATGCGCCCCTGGAGGTGGCGCCATCACCCCGGACAACGTGGCGGCCACACGTGATGTGCTGCTGCTTCTCGTGGAAAACCACCGCACGTCTCTGGTGGACGTATCCGCGTTCGGGGTCAGTCGGCCATGACTCCCTCGGTGCCGTTTCCCAGGAGCGAATCATTTCAGTCATCGTGGCACTCGAGTTTTTGTCTTCGGGTTCGCCTATGATGTGACCGCCGCTGGGGACATCCTCGAGCCCCGAGCAATAGTGGATTCCAACCCGCACTTCAGGGTGGCCGTCCGCAGCTCCGCTCAGTCGACGGACTCGGTGCGTTGCGGGTCAATTAGCCACAAGAGGTTCCTCCGTTCCATAAGCTCTCCGGATCAGGCCTCGGAGCCCTGCTAAGCGGCGTACCTCTTGAAGCGGAGCTCAGCGTTGCGTTGTTGGTGCGACTTTAAGGAGCTGCTGATGGCGATGCGGTTGAAGGTGTTGATGGACATTGCCACCCACGTGATGGCTGACATCTGGCCCGGATCAGGTGTTCTGAGGCGGACCCGTACAGGTGCCGGTTGTCGTGGGAGTCCTGGATCAGGGTGAGGTATTCGGCCAGGGCCAGGGCTGAGCGTTCCTGCTCATCGAAGTACCGCGTCTCGCGCCAGGCTGGCAGGACGCTGAGCCGTTCCAGGCTTTCTCCTTTGGCGAGGGAGTCGGCTGTGTGGATGCGCAGGCAGTAGGCGCAGCCGTTGATCTGGGAGACCCGGATCTTGATCAGCTCGATCAGCAGCGGGGAGAGGCCCTCGGCGAGGGCGGCCTGGGCAGATATAGTGGCCACGGTCGTGATGGTTCCGTACAGCTCGGGGTGCCTGCTGCCCACATTTGTCCGGGGTGCCGTTTTTGTGCTGGTCATAGGTGCATTCCTTCTCGTTGTTTGCGTGCGCTCGTTCCGGCGCTGGGTTCAACTATCGAGCCTGCGTCACGCCCAGGAGTAAGGAATGGAACGAAGTGGCACCAAAACGTTCCACCGGTGCATGCGGTTGCGTCAGGAGGTTTTCCCCTGCGGCTCCAGGTAGGAAGGAGTGGCACAGCCCAGCATGACGAACCCGTTCAGCTGGCGCAGGAAGTGGACATCGATGGCTTCCCCGGTCGCAATGAGGCGGTGATAAATCGCCCCGTACATCGCGTCGACCACCACCCCCAGGTCCGCGTCCCTGCGAACCTGCCCGCGGCGCTGCCCCTGCCGGAGAATGGCCAGGAAGCCCTGCCGGCGCTCCCGCAGGAGAGTCTGCCGGTACAGCCGGGAAAACTCCTCGCTGCGGATGGCTTCGGCCAGCAGGTTCGAGACCGTCGAGGCAGTTTCTCCTTCGTCGAGGCATCTTGTCAGTGCCACCAGATAGGAGTGCAAGTCACGCCGAACGTCCCCGGTATCCTCGACGTGCGTCAGCAGATTGGTTTTGTAGGTGAACGCTTCCAGCACCAGGATCTGCCGCGAGGGCCAGTGACGGTACAGGGTTGACTTGCTCACCCCCGACGCCCTTGCAATGGCATCAATGGTCACCTCGTCGTAGCTTAGGCGGTCAACCAGTCCGCTGGCAGCTTCCAGCACGCGCAGGCGGACCTCGGATTCGCGGGAGGCCATCTCGGGGTGAGCCGGATCAGCAGCCCTCCGACGCGCACGAGAGTGCTCCCTCCGCGCCGCTTGCCGGTTTCCGGCGGAGTTGTCTGCAGTTCCCATAAAAACTCCTGGCGACGTCTTTCATTCACGGTGCATGACAATAATCCCCCGCCTTGGAGGGTTGTCTAGCCGTCTTGGGGACCACGTCAAATTCCCGGACGCACTCCCGTGTCATTGCTGCCGTTCAGCATGGACCCGGATGGCCGCCCGCACAAGCCTGGTTCTAGTCCCCACAAACGTTGTGAACAGCCTGGCGTGATGTAAAGGACGAGCACCGCCTCCGGTATTGGCTTGGGTTACGGCACTCATCGATGCCCAGGAGGCCCTAATGTCCGGCCTTACCCATGCCAGCGCTGACCTGACAGCTGTAGCGAGGGCAAAGGCACGCGGGTCAGGCCTTGAAGACAACCAAATGTGTCATTAGCGCAAGCCAGCAGGCTCGAACTTCCAGTCGATATCGGGTACGTCAGTCAGGTGCCCCTCGCCTCCCTCAGCGAAGGAACGTCATGAGAATTCGGGGTACAGGGCGGAAACGCCCCCCGCCAGTCCGGCGCGCACGCTTTCGCTGAGCTGATCACCGAGAATCTCGGTCTCACCGGACTCAATGGCGTCGACCGCGGTCCGCGCGATGTCGGCGGGATCGAGCTTCGGGCCGTCGATGCCTGCTGCCAGATCGGTGTCCATGAAGCCGACGTGCAAGCCAGCGACGGTGGTTCCCTGCCTGGCCAGCTCCTGCCGGATCCCGTTGGTGAGCGACCACTGCGCCGACTTCGAGGCGGAATATCCACCGAGTGAGGGGAGGCTGAACCACGAAAGCACCGAGAGAACGTTGAGGACCGAACTCTGCTGGTGCCGCCCCAGCTGGGAGGCGAACGCGCGCGTCACGGATAGCGTGCCGAAGAAGTTCGTGTCGAACTCCAGGCGTATCTGGTCAAGGTCACCGGCAAGCAGTCCGGCACCCGTGGCAACGCCTGCGTTATTGACCAGGATCGACACGTCCTGGGCTGTCGCTGCCGCAGCGGCGACAGAGGACTGGTCCGTTATGTCGAGGGTTAGTGGGATGACCCCCTCCAAGTCGACCGAGCGGAGATCCCGCGCCGCTGCATAGACATTGGCACCGCGGTCGCGGAGCTGCTGGGCGATGTGGCGACCGAGGCCGCGATTGGCGCCTGTAACGAAGGCCGTTGCACCTTGAATTTGCATGATGTAGTCCTTTCGCGACTAAGTTGGAAAAACCAACTTAGTCGCCTGAGGGGAAATAGGCAACCTCCGGGATGACGTGAGACCCATTGCAGAGGTGCCGAGCACGAGCTGCCCCGCCACTCGAAGCC